>JAYTKL010000237.1:0-16935 GCA_043730305.1 Deinococcales bacterium
CTGGCGTTAGAACCAATCGGAAACTCGAGAGATGCGAAGTGCTGAGCAAATCCCGTTTTTGAGAGCAGCAAATTGAGTGGAATACCCGTTGGTACAGAAACCGTGACTTTACCAGCCGCGTCACTCGAGCCCAAAACCGTGTTCTCGAAATTCACACTGACACCCGCCAGAGGTGCGCCATTCGCGTCGATGATCGTTCCAACCACACTCAATTTCGTTCCAGCCACACCACCACTTGCAGAAACCGTAATGCTCTTTTGTTCGCTTGAGCTTCCGCCCTTGCTGTCGGAAGCGGTCAGTTTGACGCTGTATGACCCAGTTTTGGCGTACACATGCGCGATGCTTGAACCTCCACCACGTACACCATCACCAAAATCCCAACTGAGTGTGAGCGCGTCACTGTCAGGGTCGCTCGAGCTGCTGACAAAAATGAGTGGCGTGCCTGCTTGCACGGTTGTGGTGGCTGTGAAAGCCGTGATCGGATTTTGATTCTCGAGCGGCGGTTTCGCCGTATCACACGCCACGATAAACGCCAGCAAAACCATCAACAATAATTTAGGCATTCTTAGCTCCTTTTAATTCCGCACCGCAACTCGAGCAAAACCGAGCATAAGGAATGGTGATGCTTGAGTGGCACGACTGGCATTTCTCGAGCAATTTTGCGCCGTCGTTGCTGCAAAACCGCTCTTGGCTACCAACAGGCACAGCCCTGGCGCATTTGGGACAGATTCGGTAGGCAAGAATTTCTTTGACCATAGCGTTCCCTCTGATTTTTACGATGTTTCGAGCAGCGAAAACTCTGCTCGAGACACCAAAACTTAATTTGGCACGACAGCCGCCACCAAGCACTGCCCAGACCAAACTTGCAGGATTTTGACTCGAGAGGCGTCATTGACGGGTGTGACCTTGACCGTCACCTGACAAGGGTACGTGCCGCCCGAACCGTAAGAAACGGTTGGAATCGGAAAATCCAACGCCGTGCTTCGCATCAATGGCACGGGCTGTTCGGCATTTGGGTAAACACCGCTTGGTGTGGTCAGGGTTAAATTCCAGACGTACTCGAGCGCCTCAATATCGGGGTTTTGCAGACTGACGTAACCTTGCAGCGTTCGGGGATTGGGTAAGCCATTGCAGCCCGTGGTCGCTTTGGGCAGTACCGACAAGTCAATGGTCGAACCTTGAGGACGCGAAATTGGACTCGAGCATTGTCCGAACGAACTTGCTATATCCCAGTTTTTGATACCGCCTTCGGTCAGGATCGGAAAAGGGTTAATTGGAGGATTGTCCACAAAAAGGGTAATCAGGGTTTCTTTGCTTAAACCGTCACTGTCGGTAAGAACGATTCGCACGTACTGATAATCGGTTTTGGCGAACCGAATTTTTTGACGGCAACCACCCGT
The DNA here is from genome assembly GCA_043730305.1 of Deinococcales bacterium. Lineage (GTDB taxonomy): Bacteria > Deinococcota > Deinococci > Deinococcales > JAAFIG01 > JANXTZ01. The sequence continues at coordinate 1,401 of JAYTKL010000237.1, forward strand.
TACGGTGTTGGTAATCGTGTCACTTTCAATCAAGTTTGGTAAATCCACTTCCCAACGTGCGGTAGAGCACAAGCTTTGTGGATTGATTTCGTTTTTATCGACAATTGAAAGATCAAAAACCGTGGCAGGAGAGTTTACCCCCCAAAGGTAAGCTTTAGAAAACGTGGGAATAGCATACGGCGCGGTATTGACCACATTGACCGAAACACTGTCCTGACGAGCGCCATTGGCGCTTTTTGCGGTTACGGTCACGGTACGCGATCCTGGTGTGGCAAAAGTGCTTTTAACGGTTCTGAGACCAAAAAAATCTTCGTTGCTAAACGTGTCATTTGGGTTACTCGAGGAAACCTGAATTTGTAGTGATGCCAGTGTTTCACCGTAAGGTGCGGCAACCCGCAAGAGCGCGGTGGGTGTGCGCAAATCGGTGCTGATCTGGTTGCTGCCAATGTTGTAAATGAACGGATTCTTTTGGGCTTGCCACGCTGTGCTGCGTTGGTTGTTAAAACTTAAGGCTGTCAAGTCCGTAAAATAGCGTCTGATATACGTGTCTGGAATGTAATAAAACCCGCCATCGCCAACCGTGCAACCCCAAGAGTTTTTAACAATAAAATAACCCGCAATACCATCAGGCACAAAACCAGGTACGCGAACACCATCGGGCAGAGAACTCGAGTTTTTGACGCTGGCGGCATCGAGAAAACCAACGATCAAGACCGCATGAGCACCCTCAGAACCAGATTTAAAAATGCCTTTGGAGTTGTAATAACCATCACGAAAATCGGTGACAAAACCACTTTCTGGAGAAGAAAAACCAACCCGAACTCCAAAGCTTGCCATTAAAGCTTGACCATTTGCCAAACGCAATCGAGCCTCGTTGATTGGGAAATTGTCTTCGTCACCGTCCCACAATAAATCAGGGTTGCTGGCAGGCACACCGCCACTGGTAAAGGTCATGGTGTAATAACCGCAATACCTGCCGTTAAACGTCGCGCAGCGCACCGTGCTTTGATGCGCGGTTTCGGAACACGAACCGTTGTAGGTGTTGGTGTCGCAACTGCCGTAATAGGCGTCACTGCCGCTCATGTCCTCATTGTCATATTTGCGCGATGTTGACGTGTTGTACGCCCAGTCACTTTCGGTTGGCAAAGTTTGGGTGTTCTCGAGCAATTCATTTAATGCCTGATTGGTGTTGTAACCATCTTCGTAATCTTCGTCGTCGTAATCGTGTTTGACTTTGTTGACCATAAATTGTTCGGACAGGTTTAGTTTGACATCCGTTTGCACCAAAACCCGACTTTCGATGGCTGCCGTTGCCGTAAACGCCCAGCACATGCCGCGTTTTCCTTGGTCACGAATAGGGGTAATAAAGTCTTTGAGCGTCCAAGAAAACCTGTTGTACAAACCCCTTGGATTTTTCGGGCATGGCGCGTCATTTTGGGTTGAGACTCCAGGCACGGGGGTAACTCGAGTTGATATTCCAGCCTGATTCACAGCAGCCTGAGTCGCTGAATTCAGGGCTTTGGTGTCCCCATCTAGATTGGGTATCGAACCCAATCGAGTCTCGAGCAGCGCCAGTGCCTCTTTGATTTGCGCCGTGGTTGCCGTGCTTAAACTTGTTGGCGTGGCAAGGTCGCTGCGTTGATCGTCGGACAACAAATCGTACAAAGCCTGGTAACGACTGAGTTGCTTGCTTTGGTCACGCAAATTGCGTTGCGCGTTGGCAACCCCAGAGACTTCTTGTGCCAGACTGAGCAGCATTACAGGTTGCCCATTTTGCAGCAAAATCGGTTCGGCACGGGTATTTACCGAGGCTGCCACCCGAGCCAGCAATGCCGTGACCCCCGCAGGTGTTGGCGTTAAATTTTGCAAGTAACTTAAATCTGTTTGATACTCGAGTTGATGGGCTTGAACCGTCGCCGCTCGAGACGCAGTGGTGACCAGGCGCAATTCTCCAGTTTCGACTTGACGTTTGAATTCTTCTGGGCTGATGGTTTCTGCGGTGCTCGGAATTGGTTTCGTCCAGGTTTTATCGGGTGTAAAAAATTCCTCGAGATTCTGGACTGGGACAGTCACCCTAACAGTTTTTTTGTCTGTGCCGCTCGAGTTTTGTGCGGTCAGTTCAAACGTGGTGCTGACGGTGATGTTTAGGGTTTTACTCGAGCCTGTCACCACACCCACGTTCGGGCTAATGCTCAAACTGCTCGCGTCGGTTACATTCCACTCGAGCGTCACCGTTCCAGCTTTGGTCAGCGCGTTTGGGGTTGCGCTAAATGTATTGATCTTCGGGGCGCTGACGGTTGGTGGCTTTGTCGGTTCTGGACACGCCACAAGTGCCAGTGTCAAAGTAAATATCAGTCCTGCAAGTCGAAACAATCCCATGAAAACCTCCTCTTGCTCGAGGTTTAAGGCTCGAGCGTTAAAAGGAGTTTGCAATGTTGTTGGTGAGGTGGTGGTTTCTGGAAGTGTGGTTTTTGCCGATTTGATTACCCAAGAAATTCTTGCCATGTTTCGGGCAGCAATTCTCCAACCTCCAGCAATCTCGCTCGAGATTGCGTGTACAGCCGTTGCAAGGTGCGGTGATTGCTGTCGTTGCGCAGTGCTTGACAGCTTAGTTTTAAGATTTCCAGGTTGTACGGGTCTGACTCGAGCAGCAAACGCATCACCCGAGCCGCCTCTTTTGGATTTGATCGCAGAATTTTGATCGCTTCGTTCTGGCAGGCTTGGGTCAGGGTTTCACGCACCTCGTCAGAAGCACTGATACCATCCAAAAAAGCGCCGCGCCAAAGTTTGGTGTCTCCAAGTTTTAAGAACTCCTCAGCATCGCTCGAGGCTGCCCCCAGGGCATAACCGTTGTTGGTGGTGGCAATCATGTTCGACCCATGTGCGGCTCGGGTTTTGAAAACGTTTTGCTTTAACGCCGAAAGACCTTCTTCTTCCAAACTGTTCGGATACAGTGCATCCAACAACTCGAGGGTTCTGACCTCAGTTCGCCCCGAGACTCGAGCTTCGAGCAGCACCGCCAGTAATTCTTTGCGTTTTTGTCCTTTGACCGTGCTGGTCAGACCATCTTGCAAGATGTGCATTGTGCCGAGCACCTCAAGATGCAATACCGAAGTTTGAGGGTTTTTGACTGGATTCAAAGACAATTCAGGAAAAGAACGTTTGACAATATTCGCACCGTTTTGTAAACCTCGAGCTTCAAACCATTCGAGCCTTGACCGAGCACCTGCAATGTCGCCAAGCAAACGATCCAAATGGGTTAAGGTTTGTTGATGGTACACGTTCCATTCTATTGATTCGCCAAAGGCAATAGCGGTTTGAATCGCTTGAATCGCTTCCTTCCGTCGTCCATTTCCTTCGAGCACAAGCCCATGAACTTGGTGAATGGCGGCTCGCAAATCGGGTTCAAAATAAGTGTTTAGTGACAAACAAGTTTCAATTTGCTCATGGGCTGCCTGATGATCGCCTGTCCAACTGAGTACCCTTGCCAGGGTCATTTTTGCCGACACTTGCTTATCCTCACGCAATGACCCACTCATGCTGACGGCAAGCCTGGCGTACTTGAGCGCCAGAGTTTGACCATAAGGCGGTCGCCAATCCAGATAAAGCAGCGCCAGCGTATCTTGACATGTGACCAGAAAATCTGGGGACTGGCTGCGAAGTAAGATTGCTTGGGCTTCTTGTAAAGCTTTTTCGGCACGTTCGTACTCACCAAACTCCAGTATCGTTCGGGCAAATTTGGTCAAAGAACTGGCATAATGCCGTTGTTCTCCCGATTGAGCATACAATTTCGTGGCTTCTTCGGTATCACGAAGCATTTCATGACTTAGCGAAAGGTATTCCAGCACCATTGAACGGTTGTGTAAAGTCGCAGCGATAAAACCAGGGGTTTGCGTCTCTCGAGCAGCTTCAACTGCCGAGTCGTAAAATTCTTTGGCAAGCTCAAATCGTTCAGCGTACATGTGCGACAAGCCGCACAATCCCAGCAATCTGGCTCGAGGTAGGGGTAGAAATTCTGTCTCGAGGTAGGGTGTTGCCAACAAGATGGCTTTCGCATAATCAGTTTTCATCATGAAGGCAAAACCAACGTAAAAAATCAGGGTCGAATCGGTTTGGGTTTGCAACTCCAAATGCGAATCCCATAATTCTAAAACTCGAGCAAAGCGCCGCAAGTTGTGATTCAACTCAATCTCACGAGTTATCCAACCAAGCTGATTTCGGGCTGGAATGGTTTGAACAAGCTGTTCAACTTTTTCTGGCAAACCAGCCACCGCGTAACAGCTTGCCAGCAAGTACCTTGCCTCGGTATGACCAGGATACTCGCCAATCATGCTCTCCAACATGGCAATGGTCTGGTTTCGATCCACAGTCTCGAGCATCTGCGCTGCCTTGAACAGAGCAGTACAACGTGCATCGCCAGATTTGAACTGGGCTGCACTGGTCAAAAATCTGGCTTTTTGCAAAGGGGCAATTGGTTTCTCGGCAGCTTGTTCGTAAATGCCGACAGCTCGTTCTGGCAAAAGTTTTGCCAGTTCAACAAATGCAGCGGCGTGTTCCAAAAAACCTGTTTCGAGGGCATTCACAGCTCGAAGTGCAAACATTTCAATTTCGGATTCGAGCATGGTCTTCACCATCACTTCGCGGTACAAAGGATGAGCAATTCCAGAAGCATTTAACATCCCTCGAGATTCGAGGAATTGAATTGCAGTTTCAAACAATGACTTGTCTAACCCTGCAAGCTGTGCCCAAATCGCCTGAGTCACAAACAACTGGGGTGTGATGTGCTCGAGCAATGCACGGGCTTTGAATACCAGATTGGTTTCAGGAGCAGCTACCGTTTCGAGCAGCAAGCGTTCAATCAAAGCTTCGACAGTCAAGGGCATGGTATTTGTCGTTGGTTCGCGCCATTGCCAACGCGTCAAGTCATTCCACAAAAACCCTTGCCGTGCAAGATGCCTGAAATACTCGAGCGTGAACAGCGGATTTCCTGCCGCCTGAGCGTAAATCCAAGCACCAGCCTCTTTGGGCAGCGTCGCAGCAATTTCTTTCTCGAGCAGTGCGGTGCTGGCTTCCAGTTTTAACGGCTTCAGGTGAATGCATTCAAAAGGTATCTCGAGCTTCACGCGACTGGTCAGCAGCAAACCAACGCCTTTGGTATTCGATAAGCCCAAAACCAGTGCTTGCCAAAAACTCTTTTGACCCTCACTGCACTCGTGTACATCCTCAACATGCAGCACACAAGGTGCCAGTTGCTCGAGGTACGCCGCAACGATGGGTGCGGCTTGAAGATGACCTTCGATGTGCTCGAGTTGATGGCTTAACCAAGCCGACATTTTCTTGGGTTTGGGCAGCGTCCGAACAAGCTCGGAGGTTGAAGTCACGGCGCGTGTTGATACTGAAGCAAATGGTGTACTTTGCAGCAACTCGGTGATTGCTCGAGTTTTCCCAATGCCTGCCTCGCCGTAAATTTGCACGGCAACACTGGGGCGTTTGCTGGCTAAACCTTTTAACTTGCGCCCAAGCCAAATCAGGGAGGATTCAGGTTCGACAGGCGTTTGCACACCTGGCAGTTTACCCGAGCTTGTGCGGGTAAGCGCGAGTTGGTTTTTTTGGGAAAGCCAGGCATATTACGAGAGTGCGAAAATTGCCTGCCCAACAATCAACTTTTAATTTGGTAGACTCGAGCCATGATTGCAGACATTCAAGCGGTTTTGGCGCGACTTCCCCATCGTTATCCGTTTTTGCTGGTTGACCGTATTCTCGAGCGTGGCGAACGCGAAGGTCAACCTTATGTCAAAGCCTTAAAGAACGTCAGCGTCAACGAACCGTACTTTCAAGGGCATTTCCCTGGTCGTCCGATCATGCCTGGCGTCTTGCAAATCGAAGCCCTGGCGCAAGCCAGTATTTTCTTATTAGAAGATCAAATGCCTGAGGGTTCGCTGGCGTTTCTGGCTGGCGTCGAAGGCGTGCGGTTCAAGAAACCCGTTGTCCCGGGCGATCAATTGATTCTCGAATCACAACTCGAGTTTTTCAGACGCAATTTGGGCAAGGTCAAAACCCAAGCCTTGGTTGACGGTGTGGTCGTGACCGAGGCGACGATCATGTTCGCGGTTGGAAAGTGATTCCACTATGGCAATTCTTGGGTTAAACTCGAGGCTATGACCGTGCTTTCCACAAGCCTCGAGACTCGAATTCATCCTACTGCGATTGTCTCGCCCGACGCGATTCTCGAGCCTGGGGTTGAAATTGCGGCGTTTTGTGTGATCGAATCTGATGTGCGGATTGGCACTGGCACCAAGCTGGCGGTGGGCGCTCAAGTTTTGCGGTACACCAATTTGGGACGGCATAACACCATCGGTTCGTATGCGATCATTGGCGGCGAACCGATGGATTTAAAGTTCAAGGGCGAAACCTCGTATCTCGAGGTTGGCGACTTCAACACGATTCGGGAGTTTAGCACCATCCACCGCGCCACCGGCGAGGGAGAGGTGACGCGCCTGGGTTCGCACAATTTTATCATGGCGTATGTGCACATCACACACAATTGCATTTTGGGCGATTACAACATCATTCCAAACGCGGCACAGATCGCGGGGCATGTGGTGATCGAAGATTATGTGATCTTTGGCGCGATGGTTGGCGTGCATCAATTTTGTCGAATCGGCAGCTACGCGATGGTCGGCATGAATTCCAAAGTGACCCGAGATGTGCTGCCGTACAGCCTCGCCGACGGTCATCCGGTCGAACATTTTATGCTCAACAAAGTCGGGCTTGATCGGCGCGGCATCAAAGGACAAGAACGCATGATCTTAGGCGAGTTGTTCCGCGCAAGGCGTTCTGGAGCTTCGCTCGAGCCTTTTCATGATTTGGCAAAAGAATTCAAACACGTGGCGCATTTCCTCGAGTTCGTCAGTTTGCCCAGCATTCGTGGACTGTCCGATTTCGCGTCTAAACCCAAACTGAGCGCCTGATGCAAGCCCTTGCCCAAACAATGACTTCTGAGGCTCGAGTGGCGGTTTTGCCCGAATTGGTCTTGTGCGTCAACGGACCTGGCGAGTTGTACACTTGGGCGCTGCCACTGGCTCGGGCGCTGCGCCATCTTCAACCCGATTTGCGCATGGTGCTCAGTTTGCTGCCCTGTCCGTTCGCGTCGGGCAAAGAAGAGCAGGTCGCTCGAGATTCACAACTTTTTGATGGTGTGACTACCGTCGCGCAATACCTGAAGTTTGCGGTGGGTGGAACACAACCCAAAGAATATTCTGGGGCAAAAGCGGGTTTGGTGTTGCAACTTGGCGGTGACGCCATGCACGCCATTCGGATTGCCGGGCGTTTAAACTACCCAGTCTGGCGCTATTCTTTCGAGCCGTACTGGAACAACAAACTCGAGCAACTGTTCGTTCACGACCAGCGCACTTACAAGCGTTCCAGTGCGCCCAAGGACAAGCTCGAGGTGATTGGCAATTTGACTGCCGATGCGCTCGAGTTTGAAACAGGTCTTCAAAAAGAAGCTGGTTTGGATGTCTTGCTGCTTGCAGGCTCGAGAAGTTTTGAAGCCTTGCACATGCTGCCACTTCTGGCTGCCACAGCAGAGCACATCAACGCGGTCATGCCCGAAGTGCGGTTTCATTGGATTCGTTCCAACATGCTCGATCAAACCACGCTCAAACGCGCTTATGAAGCCAAAGAAATGATCGAGTACGGCGGCGTTTCCACCCAACCTGAAGGGCAGTTTTTGCTGACACCCAAAGGCGTGAAAATCCGAATTGTCGATGAATCTTTGCGTTACCAAATGATGAAAACCGCCGATTTGGCACTGACCATTCCTGGTACGAACACGCTCGAGCTAGGCATTGCCCTCGTGCCGAGCATTGTTGCGTTACCGCTTCAAAAACTCGAGTTGATTCCGATAGAAGGACCTTTGCAATTTATTGGCATGATTCCAGTCTTGGGAAAATTCATCAAACGTGCTGCAGTCAACGCATTTTTGGATCGCACGCAATACATTTCACTGCCAAACCGTTTCGCGGGCGAAGCGATCCAACTCGAGTTGCGTGGTTTGGTGAAAATCGAGGACATTTCATCTCGAGCCATTGCGTTGTTACAACAGCCAGACAAACTTGCCAGCATTCGAGCGAGGCTCCTCGCCACCATGCCCCAAGCGGGTACAGCCGTAAAACTGGCAAATCGGGTACTCGAGCGACTCAATCAATTGGTGCTCGAGAGGCAATGAATTACGATGCGCTGGCGGCACTGTACCAACTTCAGTACGCCAATTACCGTGATGACATCGCGTTTTACGCCCGTCTTGCCGAACGGTTGAACGCAACCAGAATTCTCGAGCTTGGCGCGGGTTCGGGGCGGGTCAGCATTGCGTTGGCACGGCGCGGATTTGAAGTCACAGGACTCGAACTCAGCCCAAAGATGCTCGAGATTGGACGTGAACTTGCGGCTTCGCAGGGCGTGAAGGTGGACTTCGTGCTCGGTGACGCTCGAGATTTCAAGTTGGAAGCTCAGTTCCCGCTCGTGATCGCGCCGTTTAACGCCCTGATGCACCTGTACACGGTTTCAGACCAAGATAAGGCATTGGATTGCATCAAAGCGCACCTAAAGCCCGGAGGGGTGTTTGCGTTTGACGTGTACGTGCCTAACTTTGGTTTGGAAGGAGTATTGCGCCACGAAGGGGAGACGTTTTTTGCGCCTGACGGTACTCGCACCGATGTTTTCTTGCTGCAACGAATTGATAAAATGGCGCAAATCGTCACAACCACCTATTACGTTGATACCATTTCGAGTGAACAAAACCTCTCAAGAAACGTGATCAAACTGACCCAACGATATTTTACGCGATTTGAATTGCAGCGCTGGCTTGCAGACTTTAGGCTCGAGATTTCTGGGGATTTTGAGGGCGCGAGATTTGATGATTCGAGCAAGCATTTCGTGGTGGTCGCTAAAACTTAACGCGAGGCTTATTTGATGATGGATCGAGGCGGTTCAGGAATTTTCAGGGTCAAGAAAAACCCTGGAACGAGCAGCACAATACTGACGATCATGGCAAGGCTGGGACTGGTGACGTTTGCCAGCGCGGCAAATGCCAGGTACAACATGCCAGCCGTTCCCCACGAGAAACCCATCATCAAGGCGCTGGTCGTGCCAGAATGCTCGGGCGCAAATTCTTGGGCGGCAACCACCGCCACGGGAATGGTGGCGTTTGCCAAACCACCGACCAGAAATGCCAGTGGATAAAACCAGAGTTGATCGGGATTGGACAAGACCAGCAAAATAAACAACGGGATTAAACCCAGCACGCTCGAGCGCAGGACTTTGGTGCGACCCACACGGTCTGAGAGCAACCCACCAACGATGCCGCCAAGGGCGCTGGCGATCGAAAATGTGAACAGCGTCCAACCAATGTGGTGTCGCAAGTTTCTCGAGTCAAAAACATAGGGGATCAGGCTTTGATAGGTGACTGTGCTTAACGACCGCAAGACGCTGACCGCCCACAGCAACCGAATTGGACCTTGAAAAACGCTCAAGTAATCTTGCAAAGTTTTGACTTTGCTACTCGAGGTTTTGGTACTTGGAGTCAAAACAAACGCGACAATGCCCATCAAAATCCCGACGGGAAGCAGGTAAATGATGCCATGAAAACCCAAAGCGCCAGCCGTCAAAGGTCCAAGTGAAAGCCCGGCCGTGCCACCCGCACTGAAAATACTGGCGTAGAACCCTCGGCGCTCAAGCTTAGAGTTTGATGCCACAAATGCCGCGCCCGAAGGGTGAAACACGGCGCTGCCAATGCCGCCAACAATCACAAACAAGCCCAGCAGCCACAAATTTGGCGCGACTCCCATCATGGTCATGCCGAGCGCCGAAAGCATTGGACCGGCGGCGGCAAGGTAACGGCGGTCAAAACGATCACCCAGACCACCAAACATGGGTTGCAAAACGCTGCCAACCAGTGCCAGCAAGGAAACCAGAATTCCGGTTTCGACTTTGGTAACGTTAAACGCCCTGGCAATGTCGGGCTGAAGTGGGGTTAGCAACGACGTGAAATTGTCATTGACAAAATGCAGTGCGGTCATGACGATCACAATGGTCGTGCCGCTGACCGCCGAAAGTTTGAGGTTCGTGCTCGCCTGGGTGCTCATGCGCGAGGCTCGAGAAATTGATGTTTGCATCGCATGGCTCGAGTTTACGTCTTTTGGACTTTTTGGCTTGAAGTCAAGACTACTTTCAGGCGCTTAAAGCGTTCCAAAGTTGTCTTAAACTGTCTTCAATATTAAATTGCGGTTGCCATGTCAGCCAGTGTTTGATGCGGCTGATGTCTGCCTGTTGCCAAGACACGCCCGCCGAACGCGCACTGCCCAGATCGCGTTCGAGAATTTCGCCATGAAAACCAGCTATTTTGGCAAGGGTTTGAATCAATACTCGAGCTTGAGTGGCATTGCCACTGCCAAGGTTGAAAAGTTTTTGATCGGGTTTAGACGCTGTTGCCGCCAGCACTGCGGCTTTCGCCACGTCTCGAGCGTCAATAAAGTCCCTGAAGGCTTCAAGTGGTCCCAAAGTGATGCTACTTTGCCCAGACTCGAGGGCAGTTTTGATCAGACTCGCGGCACGTCCTGGCAGCGTGCCCTCAGGCATTCCAGCACCAAGCGGGTTTGAAAGGCGCAAGACCAGACCGTCCACTTGATTGGTCAGGCTGGCTTGAATCACCAAAGCACTGGCAGCCAGTTTGGTGATGCCGTACTGACCGTCGGGGCGGGTTGGGGCGTCTTCGGTCAGCGCATTAAGATTTTGGGGCATCCCGTACTCGGCGGCTGAACCAATATGAACCAATCGGGCGTTTGGGGCTTTTTGACTGATTGCCTCGAGAAGATTCGTGACGACCAGAATATTGTCACGCACCAGTTCAAACCGTGTGCCCAAGGTGCGCCCAGCGCAATTGATGATCGCACTGGGTTGATGCTGCTCGAGCGCAGCTTGCAATGCCCTCAGATCGGTCAGATCAAGCACCTGATGCAAGCCAGTGTCGCTGTATCCAAAGCCGACCGCCTCAACACCTTGTTGCTCGAGTTCGGTCTGAACGTGCCGTCCGAGAAATCCTGCCGCGCCAAAAAGAAGTATTTTTGGCATGTTATTTGGGCAGGAAATGGTCGTGAAGTTCGACAAACTGCTTGTTGGCAAGGTCGTAATCTTCAGGACGACCAATGTCGAGCCAGTAACCATCAAAACGGAAACTGGCGGGGAAATCTTCTCGAGCCAACAAATCCAGCATCAGGTTATCAAAACCAAATGGCACACCTTTTGGATAACGCTCGAGCGTCTTTTTGGACAAGCCGTAAACGCCCATAGAAACATCGTAATTGAGTGTTGGTTTTTCGGTGAAGGTTTTGATCAAACCGTCTTCGCCCTCCAAAACACCAAAATCGATTTTGACATCGCGCAGGTACGTGCCAACCGTCAAGGGTCTGCCCGAGGCGGCATGGGTTTTGAGCAGTGTGCCGTAATTTAGATCGGTCAGAATGTCGCCGTTCATGACCAAAAAATGATCGGGCAGTTTGTCGAGTAAACTCAAAATCGGTCCAATCGTGCCCAGAGGTGTGTCCTCGTAAGCATAATCCACATCGAGATTCCAACGGTCACCGCCGCGCACATACGCCTCAATCATGGGACCCAAATGACCGAGCGCAATCGTAATGCTGGTAAAACCAAAATATTTCAGTTGACGCAAGACCACTTCAAGAATCGCGCACTCATCACCCAGTGGAACAAGTGGTTTTGGCATGGTGGTCGTGTACGGGCGAAGACGAACCCCTTTACCGCCGGCAAGAATGACTGCGTGCATGTTAGAACCTCCGTTTGAAAGTAGGCGACTCCCGAATCAGATCAGGGCTGTAGGGGCGCTGCTTCTTGACCATAAAATGCACCCTACGGGCATGGTCGCTTGCTGCGCCCTGCCCCTACGGTTTTAGACGTTGTATTGGTCGGTCTTGTAACGCGCCAGATTTTGTGGATTCATAAACCATTCGGCGGTTTCGCGTAAACCCTCCTCGAGTCCGACACGTGGTTTCCAAGAGGTCAGCGATTGCAATTCGGAACTGTCACAAACGAGACGCATCACTTCAGAGGCGTCAGGGCGCAAACGGGCGGCATCCTCGAGCACGGCAACTTCGCGGTTCATGACTTTGGCAACCAAGTTGACCATGTCACCGACACTAATTTCGCTGCCAGAGCCAGCGTTCAAGGTTTTGCCGTTGACCATCTCGAGCGGCGCGGTGCCAACGGCAACGAAGGCGGCGGCGGTGTCGGTGGCAAAGTTAAAATCCCTGGTTGGGGTTAACGCGCCCAAGGTGATCTCTTTTTTACCGGCAGCAATCTGAGAAATGGTCGTTGGAATCACGGCTCGAGCGCTCTGGCGCGGACCGTAGGTGTTAAACGGGCGCAGGGTCACGACTGGCAGTTCAAAGCTGAGGTAATAACTTTCTGCCATTTTGTCCGCCGCAATTTTTGACGCTGAATACGGCGATTGTCCTTGCAAGGGGTGCGTTTCATGAATCGGAACGCTGCGGGCAGTGCCGTAAACCTCGCTGGTCGAGGTGTGAATGATGCGCGGTGTACCGAGCGAACGTGCCGCCTCGAGTACGTTTAAGGTGCCGCCAGCGTTCGTCTCGAGGTAACTGCGCGGAGCTTGGTAAGAATACGGAATGGCGATCAATGCCGCCAGGTGATAGACCACTTCGGCATCCTGCATGAACCTAAAGGTGCTGCCCGCGTCGCGGATGTCACCCATGACAATTTCGATATGCTCTAAGGTTTCGGGCTTTAAAGTCTCGAGCCAGCCGTTTGAACCGAACGAGTTGTATTGCACCATCGCACGGACTTTATGACCGGCATTGACCAGCATTTCGGTCAGGTGCGAGCCGATAAATCCTTCTGCGCCAGTCACGGCGACAAGGCTGCTCATGCCGGCACTCGCCCGTTGTGGAAAAGCTTGGATGTGGGGACTAAACGATTCATAAACATAAGTTCCTCCTCAAATTTGTAAAAGCAAAAAAGTGCGTCAATGTCAAAGGGCAAATCAGGTTAACATCATAATTGTGTAACAACACAAAATCTCGAGTTGTCGATGATGCTGGCGGCTGCGCTTTTTAAGCAAGTGTTCCAAGTCTGCCAACGATGCTTCTGGCAATCAAAAGTGTTGCAATCGCAAAGACTGCCGAGGCAATCAATTCGCTTTGAGCCAAGTTGACGTAGCCGATCACATCGGCTGGAATCAGCAGCAACCACAAACGAACCAACACCGCCAAGGCTGTAGAAAGTACCACATCACCGACACGGTTATGGGCGACAAGAATAAAAGAAGCAAAAAATCCCGCGCCAAGCAGTAAACCCTCGAGCAGCACAAAGGCTAAATCTTGGTTGATTGAACCCCTAAGCAAACTTCCAGTCAGTCCAGAAATGATCAAAAAAGCAGTCAATACCAGTGAATACCGACCCAAACATGCGGCAAATACGCCTTGGGCTGCCGTTTTGAATTGATCGAGTTCGAAGGTCACGTGTAAGAGTTGGTTCATGTTGCCACGGTAGCGTCCCAATTCGAGTTCTGCAAAGCCCATGCTCAGAACCAACGGAACAATGGCATAGCTGGTTGGCGGAAGTCGACCAATTTGCACGCCGTACATGCTCATCAGGGTATTAAATGCCAACAACAAAGCAGAAAATGCACCCTGTAAAACAAAAGGAATTGACCCCAGCACTTCGGTCAAGGTGAACAGCGGTACTGTGACTGCTTTGGATTTTTCACCGTAACGAAAAGCAATCACGAAGGTACTGACAATCAAACCAAGCAACCAAATTGCCGCCAGAATTAAAGTTTGTGGAAGATCAATGATTCCGTCCCAGCGCAAAAATGGAATGATTAATCCAGGAATAGCAAAGTAAAACAAAATATTTGGACGCTCGAGGGTAAACAAGACTACGGCTGCCAAAGAATAAAGTGTTTGTGTCACGGCGATGACCGGCATTACGCCATTAAAAAGCCCCAAACCTGATTGTAACCAACTGGCTAAGATACTGACCACTATTGTGCCAATGCCAAGTCCAAGCATCAAGGTTCTACCGGCTTGTTTGGGCGCACTTTGACCGCGTTTGATGTAACCCAAACGCGCCATGCCTTGCGACCAAGCCCAAGAAAAAATGGCACCAAATACCAACCCTGCCGACACGGTTTGGGTGGTCTCGAAGCTCGAATCGGCATTGGTTAAACCAAAACCGGCGATCATTAATCCAGGAAATGCGTACAACAATCCCCTGGTGACTTCGACCCAGGATGGTTTGGCTTGCGTGGGTAAGGTTTGGCTTTTTTGGCGAAACGGTACCCTGACGTAAAGCGCCTCTGCCAGCGTAAAAATATCATCATGTCCGTACACTTCACGCGCCGAACGGTCATTGATGCCGTCCATCTCGAGCGCAGCCGCAATCTCGAGTGGCGAAACAGCCGCCACACAGATTTCGTCCATTCGGCGTCCGAGCACATCGACCGGATCGATTGAACGCCGATTGGCTCCGGCGGTGGAAATTGGCGGGTGCATTTGGTTCGAGTCTGGTTGTAACCCCAACGGCACAAATTCTAGCCTTGCGCTCACGTGATGCTCCAGCTTGGGGCAAGTTGCTCCTCAAGCATTGACTTATTGGTTTTGTCGGCAACTTCGCGGTACAAGGCACGGTAAATGCCCAAGAAATTCTCGAGCGTGAAGCTGTTAAACACACGGTCTCGAGCGGCTGCGCCCATTTTTTGGCGAAGCGGATGATCGGTCAGTAATTTCAGACTGGCTCGAGCCACCGCCTCAGGGTCGCGGGGCGGTACGACAAAGCCGGTATCTCCGATGGCTTCGCGCACGCCACCGACATCGGTGGCGACCAACGGACGACCTGCCGCCATTGCCTCAATTGCAGTATATGGAAAACCTTCAGAAATGCTGGTGAGTGCCACCACATGTCCAGCGTGGTAGGCATCTACTGTGACCTCAACCCGTCCCTCGAGAATTGCAGAATCGTTTAAACCCAAATCTTTGATCAAATTCTGACAATGCTTGTGATAGCCTTCGCCACCCTTTGGTGTTCCACCAAAGACGCGTAATTTTGATTCGGGCAATTGGTCGTGAACGTAAGCGAAAGCGCGAATCAGGGTGTCCACGTCTTTGATCGGATCAATACGACCAAGCCAAGAAATGGTCGGCGTGATTGGTTCAATTCCCGTTGGGAAGTCGGCGGTGTCTACACCGTTGTAAACACGTTGGATTCGTTCTGGGTGAGCGCCGCCCAAGAGTTCCCAACGGCGGTTGTAATCTGATCCAGGGGTGATCAAATCGGCTTCCATGTAGCCAGTGTTCGAGAGCATTCGGTAAAAACGCAGTAGCAAGGCTTTGACCGCAGGTGAATACGGCGAACCCGTATAAGACAGGTAACGCTCGCGCAAGTAAATGCCGTGCTCGGTCAAAACAAAAGGTGTGCCGTGCGTCCAACGGGCATTTAACGC
>JAYTKL010000238.1:0-2619 GCA_043730305.1 Deinococcales bacterium
GTGAAGCGCGAAGTCAAAACGCTCGTCAGCCAGAGCAGCCTGCCAACCAACATGACGCTTTTTGTCGGACGGCAAACCGAGTTGCTCGAGGTGCGAAACCGTGTCTTTGACCCAGAATGCCGCCTGCTGACCCTGGTTGGTGCGGGTGGAATTGGCAAAACCCGTTTGGCGCTCGAGGTTGCCAGACAATCGGAGGACGAATTTCCAGATGGCGTGATTTTCGTTTCCCTCGCGCCACTCGAGAATCCAGCGCTTCTGGAAGCCACGATTCTCGAGGCGCTGGGTTTAAAAATTTCGGGCGACAAGGCGCAACAACAATTGATCGACCATTTGCGCGAAAACCACCTGCTGTTGGTGCTCGACAATTTCGAGCATTTGCTCGAAGCCAGCGCCGTGGTTAGCATCATCCTCGAGCACGCCCTGGGTGTTCGGATTCTCGCCACCAGCCGCGAGGCGCTCGGGTTGCGCAGCGAATGGGTGATCGAACTCGAGGGGCTGCCCAACCCAGATCATTTCAGCACACTGGAATCTCAAGACGCTGCCAACCTCTTTGGCATCAGCGCCCGCCGCGTCAACAGCGCTTTCAAGCTCGAACTTGGCGACCTGCCAGATTTCTCGAGAATCTGCAAAGCCGTGGCGGGAATGCCGCTCGGACTGGAGATTGCTTCCAGTTGGACGCGGGTGCTTTCCCTGGGCGAAATTGCCGAGGAACTCGAGCGCAACCCCGATTCGCTCGAGATTTCCTCGCGTGACCTGCCGATCCGTCAACGCAGCCTGCGGGCGGTGTTTGAACATTCCTGGAATTTGTTGAGTCCCATCGAGCAAGCCATTCTGGCGCGGTTGTCGGTTTTCAGGGGTGGCTTTGACCGCAATGCCGCCCTGGAAATTGCTGGGGCGCGACTGCCGAGCTTGCTGGCGTTGGTGCAAAAATCGTTGGTGCAAAAAAATCCTGAAAAACGCTTTGAACTGCACAGCATCGTGCGGCAATATTCCAATCGAAAACTCGAGATTGCCGAACGTCAAAGCACCCTGGCGAAACACAGCCAGTATTACCTCAAAAACCTCGAGCGAGCGGTTGGTGCTCAAATGCAAATCTGGCTCGAAGCCATCAACCTCGAGCATGACAACTACCGTGCCGCGCTCGAGTTCGGCTTGCAATTTGACCCTCTAAACGGCGCGAAAATCTGTCACAACCTCGAATCGTTTTGGTACGTGCGCGGACATCACTCTGAAGGGCTGACCTGGGCAAAACGTTACCTCGAGCATCCAGAATTGCAAAAACCTGACGCCACACGCGTACAAATTCTGTTTTGCGCCTCGAGTTTGTCCAAAGAACTTGGCTTTTACCAGGACGCTCGAGCCTGGAGTCTGGAACGTCTGGCACTCTGTCAAAAACTCGGTGATGCGGCGGGTCAAGCCAAAACCGAACGTTTTCTGGGTGTGCTGGCAAGGGAGCAAGGACACCTGCCCGAAGCCCGCGAACGTCTGGAACGCGTCGTGGCGCAAAGCCAAGACCTGAATGTGCCAATGGAACACTCGATAGCTTACAATGACCTTGGCATCGTTTACGCCTACCAGCTTGAGCCTTTAAAAGCCCAAGATTGCTTTCAGAAAAGCCTGTCCATCAAACGCGAACTTGGTGACCAGCAAGGCATCGCCTACGCCCTGGGCAACCTTGCACAGATCGCTTTTATGCTCGGCAATGAAGATCAAGCCCATCATATCGAACTCGAGAGTCTGGCGTTAAAACGCGAACTGGGCGACCTGCAAGGCATCGCCAATTCGCTTGCCAACCTGGGCACGAATGCCCTCAAAGAAAACGATTACGACCAAGCCAGAAGTTACTTCGACGAAAGCCTGAGCATTTTACGCAGCCTCGGCAGGCGCTTTTCGATCGCTGAATTGTTCCAAAGTTATGTTGAACTGGCACGGCGCGAAGGGCAATTTGAACGCAGCGTGCGCTTGATCGGTGCGATTCGCAACCTTCACCGCAATATCGGGGCGCAAACCAGAATCGAAAACCAGGAAAAGCACGAACGCATTTTAAACGAGGCTCGAGCGCAACTCGGAAATAGCAAGCTCGAGCAAGTGCAAAGTGAGGGCGAGAACGCCAACCTGGACACCATGATCGCTTACGCCCTGCGCGAACCCGAGATCAAACAACGCCGCTCGAGCGATGCCCGCGAAGGCGTCAGTTCGCTGATTGGTTGATCTGGGTGCTGTAAACTTTAAAACATGATGAAACGTTTTCTGACTCGAGCCAGTGTCCGCCCGAGCGAGATACCTGTCCTGCCGTTCTCAAGTCGAGGTAGCCCAACTCATCTCGATTTGTTGTAAGGTGTGCTTTCGTTTGCACGAAATCGTGCCTGCGTTGCGGGCTGCATCAGGGCGGCTGTCCGTCCTGACCCCGCGTCAGATTTCCCCCTCGTCACCAAACCCGAAACTCGCCTTGACTTGAGTTGTCGCGGTATAAGGCTATATGACATTTATGCAGTTCAAACTCGATTCATCTTTGATGCGAGCCATCATTGACAGCGGTTACACGACCCCCACCGAAATTCAGGAAAAAGCCATCCCAGCCGCGCTCGAGGGTCGGGATTTGCTGGCGTGCGCCATGAC
>JAYTKL010000239.1:0-6498 GCA_043730305.1 Deinococcales bacterium
CTCGAGCAAGATTTTGCAGACAAAGCCGAAATTTGGGGCGCGTTCACGCTTTACATTGGCATTCAAGAAAACGCCCTGCCCAAAGACTTTGGCTGCTTCGAGCAAATCACCGATTTTAACGATGCTGGCATCGTTGAGAATTTCTTGGTCAGCACCAGCCCCAATTGGGACGCCAGTCGCGCACCGCAAGGTTTTCGCGCCATCACGATCAGCACCCACGTCCGAGCCACCGACTGGTTTGACTTATCCGACAGCGATTACAAAGCCAAAAAAGCCGCCTTTGGGAAACGCATTTTGCAGCGTCTCGAGGAACTCTTCCCAGGTTTTCACGCGGGCATCGTTCACCTCGAGATGGGCACACCACGAACCTTTCAAGGTTTTACACTGCACAGCTTTGGACGGGTTGGCGGTATTCCGCAAACCATCTCGAGCGCCAACCTGAACGCGATCCATCACGATTCTGGCGTTGCGGGCTTGTACTTGGCGGGGGAAACCATTTTTCCAGGACAGGGCACCTTGGGGGTTGCCGTCAGTGGTTTCAACGCCTACCGCAGCAGCAAACGCCAGCTTATCAAGACCAGAATGACGGTCAAAAGAGCGTCGGAAGGGAAAGTTTCAATTGACCATTAAACCACCGAGCAAAAAGCCCTATCCGAATTTCGTCAATCGCGCCGCTTCAACGCCACAGGAGGCATTTATGACACTCATTGCCAACAACCGTCCGCATCAGATTCGTTACCGCCGTGGTCAAACGGTTTACTTTGAAGGCGACCCAGCCCTGAGCCTGTTCAAGGTCGAAACTGGTTTGGTGCGGATTGCCAAACTGACCCCCAAAGGTCGGGTTTTAACCGTGCGCCACGTGCTTCCCGGTGATTACTTCGGCGAGGAAGCCTTCAATGGAATGCTCCGCGACCATCAGGTCGAAGCCCTGACCGATGCCACCTTGTCCAGCCTCGACCCAAACGGTATCAATGTCGAAAACCTGCAATCGGTCACGCGCAGCCTGTCCGACCAACTGCAACGCGTCATGGCTTACGAATACCATTTGCAAATTGGCGACCTTCGTCAACGCGTGGCAAGGTATCTGATCCAGCTTGCCGCAACACCACTAGGCGGCATTGACGAACAGGGTCGTCCTTTTGTCCGTGCGACCCACGAATTGATCGCCGAGGGCACAAGCAGCACCCGCGAAAGCGTCAGCAAAATCATCACCGAACTTCGCGGCGAAAATCTGGTGCAAAGCGGTTACAGGCGCATCACACTGCTGAACGTGGCAACTCTCGAGGAACTTTCTGAAGCCACCGACCTCGACAACGACGATTGAACAATCGGGCAAGTTTCAACCAGCAATCAACAAAATGTTTTACAGTGTCTCGAGGCAAGACAAAGCTCGAGACACCATTTTTGGGGGCAGTCATGAAAGTACTCGTTACAGGTTCAACAGGTTACGTCGGACATTACGTCTCGAAAGCGCTACTCGAGGCTGGGCATTCTGTGGTCAGCCTCAGCCGAGATGCAGGAACAACCAAAACCGCTTCGGGCGCGAAACTCGAGATTTTTGGCAACGTCGAATACCGCATGGGCGATGTGAGCAACGGCAACGGTTTGAAAGAAGCCATGAACGGTGTCGAAGCCGTGGTGCATTTGGTGGGCATTATTGCCGAGAAGGGTTTGCAAACTTTTTCCCGCGTTCATGTTGATGGCACGCGCAACGTGCTGGAAGCTGCCAAAGCCGCAGGCGTGAAGCGTTATTTGCATATGAGCGCCCTGGGTGCAAGTAGCAATGCCGTCAGTGGTTACTCGAGCAGCAAATTTCAAGCCGAAGAGCTGGTTCGCGCCTCGGGGCTAGATTGGACAATTTTTCGTCCCAGTTTGGTCTTTGGCGTGGGCGACGATTTTTTCGGGCATGTCCTGAAAAACCTGGTGACTCAAGCGCCCATCGTGCCGCAAATCGGGGATGGCATGTTCTTGTTCAGACCCATCTGGGTTGGCGACGTTGCGCAAAGTTTCGTGCAAGCCTTAAGCAAACCTGACACCATTGCTAAGATTTTTGATCTGGTCGGACCAACCGAATACACCTTCAAAGAACTTTCAGCTTTAATGCAAACCGTGCTGGGCTTAAAAAAACCTGTCGTTGCCGTGCCGTTGCCACTCATGGACATCATGGTTCCAATCATGAACATCGTTCCAGCCATTGCGCCAATCACCAAAGACCAGTACGCCATGATGAAAGCCGGCAACACGGGCAACCCAGACATCATGAACCAGAACTTTCAACTCGAGCAACGAAAACTTGAACAAGAATTGCCAGCCATTCTCGGAAAGTAACCGAATCATCTCGGGTGCTCAGTTTTGACGCGCACCGGACGGCTTGCGGTTTATGATGGGCTACGTGGAATTGTTCATCACCTTGTTTGCCTTCCTGTTCGGGTCACTCATCGGTTCGTTTTCCAACGTGCTGATTTACCGTATTCCCCGCAAAGAAAGCGTCGCTTTCCCGCCCAGCCATTGCCCCAATTGCAACCATCAACTTGGGGTGCTTGATTTGTTCCCAATTTTTTCCTGGCTGTTCCTGCGCGGCAAATGCCGTTACTGCGGACACCCCATCACCAGCCGTTACCCGATCATCGAACTGATTTCGGGCATCGGTTACGCCCTGATTGCCTGGAAGGTTTACGGCAATTACAGCCTCGGCACGCAATACGGTTTTGAGCGCAATTACATTCTCGAGGCGCTCGGCATGATGTTCTTGTACACCTGTCTGCTGGTTGGGTCAGCCATCGACCTCGAGACGAAACTGCTGCCCGACGAATTTACGCTCCTGCCATTGCTGGTTGGTTTGGCACTCTCGGTCTGGATTGGCGGCGTTCCAGGGTTTTACAAGGCGCTCGAGGGGGCGATGTTTGGCGCGGGCATTCTGGCGTTTGTCGCCGGTTTTTTTGCCTGGGTGTTGCGCCGTTTTAAAGAACCAAAATGCCCATCGTTTCCTGTTGGTTATTTGAACATTCACCTGGCGTTTTTGGTCGGCGCTTGGCTCGGACCAATTTACGGTGTCGCGGCAGGAGTTTTGTTGACGATCCTCAATTTGATTTTCAAACGCGTGATTCCGATGCCAGACTTTTTAACTCTGGGCGGTGGCATCATCAGTATTTTTGTCTCGAGCAGCGTCTTACAAAACCACAGCCTGACCAGCAGCGCTTACGGGGCATTGCAAGCCGCAGGTGGCATGGCGTTGCTGGCAGGTTTGTACTGGTGGTTCACCCCCGAAGTTGAGGACGATGAAAACGCCGACGGCGACCCTGTCGCCTTTGGTTTTGGCGATGTCAAACTCTGGGGCGCGGTGGGCGTGGTGCTCTTCTGGCAGGGTGCGATCTTCGGATTTTTTATTGGCGTTTTTGCGGGCGCGATTTTTGGCGTGATTCAAAAAGCCCGCACTGGTGATTCCCAACTTCCGTTTGGACCAGGTTTGGCGCTGGGTGCGTTGGTCGCGTATTTCACAAACTCGAGTCCGTTTTTAAATTATTTGCAAAATATGGGAATTTTAGGGAAATAGGGGCATGGCGCTTTCATACACTGCGCTTTGATCGGATTTTCTTTCCTGACACAAAAGACAGCAATTACTTTCGTTCCCTCTCATCCCCAGCCCGTCTTGCACCTTACGGCAGCACCTTCTTGCTCGTAAGACAGCACCTCACGGGCTACTCGCGCTGACGGGCTTGGTGCGCTTCTCTCCTCGGAGAGAAGGGAGTTTAGGTTGTTTACACGTCTGGCTCGAGAATTGTGGTTAATGATTATGTTAAGTGTGAAAATTGATTTTCCTCGAGAAACCTATTCTTGCAGTGTAGGAATCAGTAAACCTTAAACCAATTTTTCTCCTCCTACAAAAACATTCTTAACGCACTCTTCCCTCGCTAGCGTAAACAATGCACCCAAACTCGCATCTATTGATGGTGAACCTTGCAAGGTTCGCTCGAGGGTGCTGCCCTTGGGTGCTTTCAAAACCACAAAATCGGCTTGTTTCCCTGCACCAAAATCCCCAAGTTGATCCTCGAGATGCAAGGCTTTCGCACCAGCTTTGGTCGCCAAATACAGCAGGTGCGCGGGTGAAAGTTTGACACCGTCAGCTTGCAACATTTGCATTTGGTACGCCTCGAGTCCCTCTTTCAGCAGCGAAAATCCTGTACCGCCGCCGACATCTGATCCGAGCGCCACATGCACCCCAGCCTCGAGGTGCGAGCGCATCGGGAACAAGCCACTGCCAATGAAGGCGTTGCTCGAGGCACAATGCGCCACGCTCGCGCCAGCTTTTGCCATGCGGGCAAGTTCGGATGGTGTTGGGTGAACGCTGTGGGCAAACACGCTGCGCTCACCCACCAGATTATGCCGCTCGTAACTCTCGAGGTAATCGGGCGCGTTGGCGAGTCGTTTAAGGGTTTGTATCTCGAGCGGGTTTTCATTAATGTGCGAGTGAAACAATATTCCTGGTTGCGCCGAGAGGAGCGCACTGCACACCTCGAGCATCTTGTCCGAACATGACAGACTGAAACGCGGCATGACGGCGTAACGCAAACGGTTGTGATTGTGCCAGCGCATGATTAATTCCGCGCCGCCAGCGAACGCCTGTTGCGGGCTTTGATGCAATTTCGGGCGCAATTCGCGGTCTGAAAAGACCATGCCGCTGGTTATCCGCAAGCTCGAATTGTCGGCGGCTTGAAAAAATTCGTGCATGGCATTCTTAAAATGACTGCCAAAGACCAGGGCGGTGGTCGTGCCATTTTTGACCAGATGACTCAAAAAATCTTTTGCCACCTCACGCGCATAACTCGAGTCTGCCAGTTTTTCTTCTTCGGGCAGGGTGCGCGTCTCGAGCCATTCGAGCAGTTGCACGCCCATCGTGCCAATGACACCCACTTGCGGAAAATGCACGTGACAATCGACCAGCCCAGGCACAATAAAACTTCCAGTGCAATCAATCACTTTTGCTTTGGGGTATTTAGCCTGGACACTCGAGAATTCACCCAGCTCAAGAATCTTGTCCCGATCAACCAGCAAGCCACCGTCTTTAAAGGTCTCGAGCGCGTCGGGATGCGAAAACGGATTGCGTGGCGTGTGTGCGAGGCTGGCTCGGTAGAGTTTCATGGCTTCAATCTACCGCGAATCTCAATTCAGGCTCGAGGTTCAGATCAGTGCGCAATATTCTTGGTGGGGTCGCGTCCCAACACATGTTTTCACCAGACAGCAACGGCGTAAGGAGGTTTAAACCGAGCGTCCGGTGACTGCCAAAACCGACGCCAGAAGCTGCATTTCAGTGTAGGGTTTTAACAAAAACCGCAAGTTGGAAACCGTGTTGTTGTTGCGGTTGAAAAACCCACCCTGGCGCGGTTCTTCTTTGACTATGGCAATGATTGGCGTCAGGTTTTTGCCTTTGACGCCGCGAAGTTGTTTGGCGGCATCAATGGCATTTGCCCAGTCGAGCAAAATCGTGTTCGGACGGCGTTCCTCGAGCAGTTCCTTGGCTTTCTCGAGGCTGTCGGCGTGCATCACACGGTAACGTTCGCGGGTCAGGGTCATGGTGTTTAAACGCCGCGTGGTGTGACTTTCGGTGACAATCAAAACCCAGGGGTCTTCTGGGCGCACGTCAGCACGGCGCAGCAAATTTCGTTCGAGCAGCAAAAACAAACGGCGGTAGGTTTCGCCTTCCGGAATGTCCAACTCGGCGGCAATGCTGGCGGCGGAGCGCTGACCATCGACCAGATGCAGCAATTCCCACTCGCCAACCGTCAGTGTTGGCGGCGGATTGCTCGCCTCGAGCGCGATCTCGAACACGTCGTAAGGTTTGACCTGACCGCGCCGCCACTCGTCGAGTCTGCGGGTGGCTTCCAAAAGCAAAGCCATGGGGTCAAAAATGTGTTGGGTTGGAACTTGCGAGGCGTCAGGACCACGTTCTTTGAAATCAAATCTCGAGCGTTGATTGTCGTTCCAGATCAAAACCTCGGTGGTCGCGTCCAGGCATTGCGCCTCGAGCGCCCGTTTCAGGTCTTCCTCGTTGATGTTGCCCGAACGCACCGCCATCATGCCAAGCGGGGTGTGCGGGTTTTCCTTGTGTTGACGGGCGATCAAGTTCTGAATCTCTTCGGGGTTCATCAGTTCAAAACGCACCAGGTACTCGCCAAGGTTCGCGCCGTCCTCGACCCGGGCGTACAAGACTTTGCCCAGTTCAAAATGAATTCTGGCTTCGCGTTCGTCCAATTTCACGGTCAACACGCCAGACTTCTGTCCGCCTGAAATCAGACCGAGCAAATCGGCGATTGGGTAATCTCGTAAGCGACCTTGAATCATCAAGCAACACGATACCAGGCATCTCGAGGTTCGGGCGTGCCTTTCCATCACAACGCCGAACACTGGCAAAAGTTGTCAACGACAGCGCTCCGAGGAAAGCAACTTATTGTTCAAACACAGACAATGGTTGGAGTTTAAAAACAAAAACCATTCGTTGTT
>JAYTKL010000240.1:0-23357 GCA_043730305.1 Deinococcales bacterium
CTTTTGGTGTGCCTTGTGGATGTTTCAATCCTCGAGCACGAGCGAACCCGTGCCCGACACATCCGTTGAAACACAGGTACTCGAGTTTGACCGTTTCAATCCTCGAGCACGAGCGAACCCGTGCCCGACATCGAGGCATGTTACCCAATCGCCTTCCCGCAAAGTTTCAATCCTCGAGCACGAGCGAACCCGTGCCCGACCTTGGGGTGCGTTAGCCTCCAAGCAAGTCGGGGATGTTTCAATCCTCGAGCACGAGCGAACCCGTGCCCGACGTCTGCACGGTGCAGCACCAGAATGTCAGTGGCGTTTCAATCCTCGAGCACGAGCGAACCCGTGCCCGACGTGCGCGGGGCGCACCCTACTGATTCTTAATATCGTTTCAATCCTCGAGCACGAGCGAACCCGTGCCCGACGACCCAAGTCGTTTTTGGTTTCCTGCAAACTCAAGTTTCAATCCTCGAGCACGAGCGAACCCGTGCCCGACGCGCGGCGAGCCAAGCAGGAAGCATTGCGGTCTGTAGTTTCAATCCTCGAGCACGAGCGAACCCGTGCCCGACCCGTCAATTTTTGGCTCGATTGGTGCTTTTGCGACGTTTCAATCCTCGAGCACGAGCGAACCCGTGCCCGACTCGAGTTATCCGCATCAAAAACGCGATTTATGCGTGTTTCAATCCTCGAGCACGAGCGAACCCGTGCCCGACGCTCGGTCGCCGGATTGCAAAGTCTGGCTATCTCGTTTCAATCCTCGAGCACGAGCGAACCCGTGCCCGACAGTAGGATTCGCTCGTGCCGTGCAGCACGTGCTTGTTGCGTTACTTTCCGCGAACCCGTCTGTTTCATAACTTTTCCAGTCTCCTATATTCGTATTCGGTTGTCAAGAAACCCGTGCAGGATGGTCTTTTCTGGTTTCCGCGAACTCCCCGAGGTTTTCGGTAGCACTTGGGGTTCGCGGGAAAAAGTGTTTAAACAATCAGTGGGTCGTCAAAATCGACATACGTATCAATTCCAAAAATCTCGAGATTGTCTTCACGTGGTGCGCGAAGTCGGTATACACGTAAAGAATCGGTTTTCTTGTCTATAATCTTACCAAGTTTTGCCAGAAAAGTCTGGTATTGCATGTCGTTGACGCGGCATTCAAAAATACTTTTTTGCACGCGTTGCCCGTAACTTTTGCAGGTGTTGGCAACATGTCGTAAACGCCGTCTGCCTTCGCGTTCTTCGGTGTTGACATCGTAACAGACAAGAATATCCATTTTAGACTTTCGGTATGAACGGTGGATACTCGAGCATGTCACCACGTAAATGCCTTGCGAGAAGTCTGGCTTGTAAGTGTGGCACAAGTCCAAGCGGTGTGGTTGTGAGGGTGACGGGATGAATCAGTTCTTGTTTCTTGCGGTTTTGGTATTCAACCAGCACGGTTTTGCGTCCACTTTCGTTTAATCCCCATGCGCCGCCAGTGCGTTCGTCAAAGTCTTTGATGGTGATCTGGGCGCGGTTTATCAGGGTTAACGCGAGGCGGTCTGCGATGTAACTTCGGAATTCTTCGATCAAATCGAGCGCCAGTGCGGGTCGTCCTGGACGCAAGGCGTGCAAAAATCCAACTTGAGGGTCGAGTCCCACGCCCTCGAGTGCCGCGACGCAATCTCCAGTTAACAGCGCATAAATAAAGCTTATCAGGGCATTGATTGGGTCTCGAGGGGGGCGTTTGCTGCGCCCAAAAAATTCAAAGTCACTGCGGTTGGTGCGGATTAAACTGGTGAAGGCGGCAAAGTATTCCCTTGCGGCGTTGCCTTCAACGCCGCGCAATTCGTCAATGTTTGGGGCATCTCGAGCATTTTTAAGGCTGCTTTCTAGGGCTGTGGTGGAGGCTCGCAGGTTCTTCCAGTCGTCAGGTTCGTTGCTTTCCCTGGCGGCTCGCATCAGTGTGCCTCGGGCGTTGACAATCTTGCCTGCAATAAAGCGTTTGGCAATCTCGAGAGAGCGTTCTGGGTTGTCCAGCGCGGCATGTTGAGCGCGGCGCAAGAGCACGTTTCCACTTGTGCCGCCATGAATTCTGGCTTTGAACCGTCCGTACTCGGTCAGGATGCTGATGTCGCGTCCCTCGTCGGCGCACCGTGCCATCAGGTACGGGCTGATTAAAACGTTGCCGAACACGGCAATGCTGGTCAAGTGATGCAAGGGAACTCTGGCTTTGACTTCCCGTTCGACTTCAATCTTGATCGCGTCATGCTCGAGGTGCAGGTAACTGCCTTGGGTTTGGACGTACAGGGTGTTTAAGGCTTGGGTCATGGTGTGTCCTCGAGAAGTAAAAACGGGTTGTGAAGCTCGAGCGTTCGGACGGCGGGCATACATGCGCTGTTCAGCGAGCAATGCGTGCAACGTTGATCGTTGACGGGTTCTGGCGTAACACCAGTCTCGAGTTGAAATCTCACAGCTTGGATCACCTCGAGCGTGCGGTTTCGCAGTGCGGGACTGAATTCCACGTCACGGCGACGCTTGCTGGCAATATGAAAAATCGCGCCGCGTGGCACTCGGACTTTCAGCATTTCCTCGAGACACAAGGCTTGGGCGCACAGTTGAATGTCATCGCAGAGTCGCTCGAGGTTTGCAGTTTCAGGGTCTTGGCTTTTCTTGCGTTTACCGCTTTTGTACTCGACTGGGAACGGGGTTTGGTCGCTTAAGAATTCGACGACATCTGCCCGTCCGACAAGCTCGAGTTCGTCGCTGTAGAGCGGTAGGGCGCGTTCAATTCGGACACCCTCGAGCAGTTCAACGGTGGGTTCATCGGCGCGTTCGTGTAAACGTGTGCCTTTGGCGGTGTATTCGTTATCCTCCCAGATGCTCTCGAGGTTGATTAATGCACACCTTCGCGGGCAATACGCGAACTGCGACAAACTCGAGAGTGAGATTTGGGGTACGTCGGTCATATTTCTAGCCTTGTGAAATCACCACGGGTATACTCGAGCCAACGCAATCCGTTGCTGCAAAATTGGTCGTAATCGCGTCCATGTTTCGTAAATTCAAATATGTACAATGTTTCGTTTTCTTCAGCAAAAAAAATTCGTTCATTGGTGTGTCCTTTCGGATAACCAAGTGCGTCACCGCCACCACTTTTTAATTCGCTTCGACTGTACCGATTGGGTAAGCGCAAGGCATCCAGAACATTCGCATACGCGCCTCGAGTGTTGGTGTCAAAACCATCCCAGTCACGCCTGGCTTTTTTTGATAAGAAAATTTCTACCGTGCTACTTTCACGCTCGAGCCTAAACGCACTCAAGTACGCTTCACCAAGCGGTGAAAGCATGGTCGTACCATCACTGCCATTCTCGAGTAACATCTTGACCTCTTCAGGCAATGCCGCAACTCGAGATTGCACATCTTGCGTTGGTCGAGACACACAGTCTTTATCGAGCCAATCAAAAAAATCTTGATGCAACGCAAAAATACTCGAGTCCCAACCAAAAGGCGTGACGGGCAGCGTGACAATGTCGCCAAATTTTTCGTGAATGTAACAAACTGGGGTTTTAAACACCAGCCCGACCGCCGTGGCGTAAGCAATCTCGGCTTTAAAACCACCCGTGGCATTAATGAATGGCGTAAGTTGGGCGCGTTTGGCATCGCGGATGTGTTTGGCTAAAGCCTGCACAAAGTTTTTTAAACCGTGTTGCACAAAACCTTTCTCGGCATAACTCAAACCTTGTACCTCTTCAATGTCGCAACGATGCGTTTTGTTCACATGCGCTTGGATCAATTCGGCGCAACGTTTCCCCTCCGCAGTTTGGCTGTACAACAACACCGCACGGTCATTCACCTCGAGCAACCGGTCTAAAGCATTGGTTTCCGCACTTGCGGCTCGAGGGTCACGGTGTAAAAACTCGAGAATTTCAAGGTCAGACTCGAGGTTAAGGCGTTTTGCGTTGCCCAGTAAGCTCGTGCCGACGGTGTTAATGATGAGTTTCATCCGCTCACCTCTGGTAATTCGAGTCCAAGTGGGGCGACTGCAATTCGGAGTTCATCAAGTATTATCTGGGCGTTCTTTAGCGTCTCTTTGGCAGAAATTACGCTTTTTCTCATTCCAAAATGCGCGTAATCATTTCGTTGGTCAGAAATTTTATCCCACATCTTGACCGCCGCCAACCAGTTAGGCGGAATAATTTGAGGCTTATCTTTCAGAGCTTTTGACATGGTGTTTAGCCAATTCTCTGCAATTTCTTGTTCTTCTCGAGACACTGAAAACCAGCCATCTGTTTTCCAGATACGCACAGCAACCAACCATTCTCTGGCTAAAGAAATTCCTTGAGCGTATTGTTTTTGTTTCGCGTACCACATAATTTGTGCAAATTGAGAGTAAATTTCTGGCGCAATACCCGCACCTGAAATGGGCTGAACAGCATCTAAGATTCTATTTTTGAGCAAGTGGAATGGCTGATGTTCGGGTTTGGGTGATTCACTATCTGCTTGCTTAATTTTCTCCAATACTCGTTTTGCTGTTTCCATTGCTTCGACACTGCGATGTAACGCCAGTTCAATTGACAATTTTTCAAGTTCACTACCAACGTTATTCATGATGGAAGCACCACGTATTGTGACCAAATCCTTAAATTTTCTGGCATCCCCCGTTTCTAGAAAACGGTTGGTTGCACTTGCCCAGTCCAGCATAGTGACAAATGGTGTTAAGTCAAAAACTGGGGTGGGTGTCACGTCACGCTCGAATGCAGCGTACACAAGATGTTTTAAGTTCAATTTTTTAACGCTTCGCAAGAACGAAACAACCAACATGGACAAAACAGGTAATGATCGGAAACCATTGGTAATGTCAAATACCAATTCAGCATCTTCTGGTAATGCGTCAGCAAGTGTATTAAAAATTTGCCAGTT
Source organism: Deinococcales bacterium (assembly GCA_043730305.1). Classification (GTDB taxonomy): domain Bacteria; phylum Deinococcota; class Deinococci; order Deinococcales; family JAAFIG01; genus JANXTZ01. Next base: position 4,879 of record JAYTKL010000240.1, read on the forward strand.
TTCGTCATCGCTGCGACCGTTAGGAATTGGAATGAATCGGGCATTCGGTAATTTAATGCGAGCAGCTACGCCATTTACTTCTCTAGCTTTTTCCGTTTCGAGAACGTAAATGTCTGCTTTTGGAAACCAAACATTTAGTGCAACCAAGAATGAATCTGTGCTTTGTGGTGTGCGTAAATCCCAAACGTATTCGGTTTCATCAAGTTTCGTTGCCCCTAGAAATGACAAGATAATCATGATTTCTCTAACATGGAAAGAATTTTCTGGCATCGTGGTTTCTCGAGATTCCATTGTTTAATACTTTTCAGTTGCTTTTGTAAAAACTCGAGTGTATCTCGACGAATCTCAGGTTTGATAAGCTCGAGTTCGTTAATCAAAGCATCGGCTTTTGTCAGGTCTTGAGCGGCTTTAATCTGCAATATGACAGTGCGTTTCTGCTCGAGTAAGTCAAGTCCTTGGTCGGCTTCACTTTTGACTTTCTCGGGTAATTTTATTTCTTCAAAATACCCGTAACCCGCGTTGGTTTTCCCACCCAATCCCATATTCTCGAGCGCGTATTTCAGAAGTTCTGCGGCAAGCTGTAACCATTGACCAGCGCCTTCACTGTTGCTCGCGATGGCAACGCAAAATTTTGTGTTTGGTCGCACGCTCAAAAACGGAATGGGGTTTGGATCATCGAAATCTGTTGGGAAACCTTTTCCCTCGTAATACTTGGGGTGATGCACAGTTATCACATCTTGCTGAAACGGTTGATCTTGCTTTTGTGTTGGCTCGAGCATCGCATCCCAGTAAATAATATGCGCGGCGGTGTCGGTTGTGCCAAACAAAATGTCAGTCATTTCAGAACTTAGATTGTGTACTTTGGCGGCTCGAGTCAGCAAGCCTTTAATCGCGCTACCAGGCAAGTACGGTGTGCCGTAAGTGTGATGAATGCTCAACCCAACCTCGAGCGGACTGGCGTTCCCAAGTCCGATGGCAAGGGCGCTGTTGGTTGTGGCAGTAAATTTGATTGAATTTTGAGGTAAATTGGTTTGCCACCGTACAAAAGCAGCTTTGTAAGCTTCGCTCGAGACTTTTAATTCACTGATAGCATTCAAGAGTTCTTTGGCAGATTCGCCTTTTTCGTCATGCTGCACGTAAAGTTTTTGCATTGCAAGTCCAGCATGATCGCCATACTTAAGCACTCGTAAATTCTCACGTCTTGAGAGCATTGGTTTTCACCTCTTTTTCGATCTCGAGTGCACTGACTGCAAAACGCTTGAAGAACACCCACGCCTCGAGAATGCGTCTTGTGTAGTGCATGTACGTCAGTGCATCGCAGGTTTGTGCAGTCTGGAGTGCGGTAGTGTCAACTTTCATGATTTTGGCAGCATGAAGTAAAACGTATTCGTGTGCTTTTCCTCGGTCATCGTTTTTCTTAGCTTTATCGGCATGAAAAGCCAGTGTTTGACACAGACCACTTTGTAACACCATGACTGGGAATTGCTTGCAGAGTTGCTGGTAAATACTTTTTGTGTCATTTTTTGCTGCTAACTCCACATCAGAAACGCATTGGTGAGCAAGCACTAAATCCTGTTGTGCTCGAGTTTGCTGCATTACCTCACCACCATTCGCAGCAAACCACGTCCAACACTGACTTTTCCACCAATTTGAATGGTTTTACGATTCTCGAGTTCCGAAAAATTATCTTTTGTTGAAGTCGCAAAGCTCGAGAAGATCGTTTCGGCTGGTATGGCTTCTTCGTACCAAAGTCCGCCATCTTTCACAGTTTTGGTATCGGTTTCTAGGGCAATTCTGGCGTTAACTTCCATTGCGGTTTCACTAAAAAAAGTGAAAACATCGTTGTGAACAATCACAAATCGCTCGAGAAAAATCTTGCGTTCTATTTCATCCTCAAAAAGTTTTTGCGCGATACTCGAGCCAATACTTTTAGCTTCGTCTGAATTTTTCGAGGTTAAGTCAATATCCTCAAGAATCAGTTTTTCGTTGAAAACCAGTGTTTCGCTGGTCACAAGTGCGTCGTCGTCTTTCGGTTCTGGAACGCTGGAGGAATCAGGTGTCAAACCAAAAGCCTTCATGTCTCGAGCAAAGCGTTGCAGCACCAACGGGCAGGTCAAGAGTGCGTAAGTGCCTTTGTAAGAACGCACAGGCAAGCACAACACTCGAGCGTCGGTAAAACTCAGGTCTGAGGCTTGGCTGATTTTTTCTTTCTTGCCGTTTACTTCAATTTCTCTTCCCGCAAATCCGTACACACCTCGAGCATGAACAGCTTTTGGTGATTCATCTTTCAGGTTTAAACCATTACCATCACGCAAAACGCCTTTGATGCTGCTTGCCGGAATCACTGGGTAATTGGTCGCGGTTTCTCGAGCGACTGGTAAATCAATCACGCTTGCCGAAGTTTGCCCAACTCCTGTGTGAATTGGTGTGATGGCTTGCCAAAAAATAGTTTTTACATTCATTTTTACGGTCATTATTTCCACACTCCCCAGAGCGCTAATCCAAAACCGTCTTTGCGGTCTTGTTCGTTGTCAGATACTGGTTTAAGCCAATTCTCGAGAATTTTTTCTGGATTGCCTTCCAGCAGTTCAAAGAAATACACGCTGCCAGCCGGGACCATGTACCGCACAGTCTTCGCGCTGTTCTCGCGCATGTTCCAACCCGAAACTGGTTCGCGTCTACCAACGGCTGCCGAAATCAATTTGAGTTTTAAGCCATGCAAACCTTTTGGCATGTTCGCGCTGTCTTCACGCTCGAGCCACGCGGGTTTCCAACCGTGCGTAAAAATGGCGGGTGTGGCAAGAACAAGTTTTAAATGTGTGCTGCCAAGAATTGCGGTTTTTAGCTCTTTGGGACAATCAAACCAAACGCTTCTGTCTTGTTCATCGAGTTCTTGAAGCGTCACAGCGCGGCGCTCACCACCCAAATGTCCGATACTCGAGATTTGCGTGTTGTCGGGTATTTTGACTCGAGTGCGAATGCTCCAAGTGTGATGACCTGATTCTGATTTTGATTCAAAACTTCGGTAGCCCACGCTGAACAATTGCCCTTCCTCAGCCGATAATCTTTTAGGATCAATAGCAACATGAACCCGAGTCTCGAGTGGTAAACCTTCGATTTTCTCGAGGGTTTCTGGAGTTTTATTCATTAACCATGTGGTCATGTTTTCGCTTGTCCAAAATGAGTACCCTGTTTCGGCTTTCAAATTCTCAGGTACATCTAAAGGCATGATGCCTTCGGGCGCATCCGTTCCTGCGTTCTCGAGTTTTGCAAGTGGTTTTAACTTGGTAATCCTAATTTTTCCATCGTCTTTGATAATCACCGCATCTCGAGGGGCGGGTAAAACAATCTCGCAATCCCTGGTCAGCAATCCTGCCACTGGTATTGTGTGCGCTTCTTTGAGGTTATGTTCATCCCACTTCCAAGTCCTACCAATACCAACCTGAGTCCGAATAAATCCCGCCAAAGTGCTTGGTAAGGGCACGGGTAAAGAACGCGCTGAGGTTTCTGTGCCACTGGCTGCACTGAACGGTTTTCCATCCCGAAATAAAAGCGGACTTGGTGCGTGAATATCAAGAATTTTAATCGGCATTTTCGCCTCCTAAACCACTTAAAAACCGTGCCAGCACAAGTTTGTTGGCAAAAATTTCGAGGTCTTTGATGCTTGTTAATTCTGGAATCTCGAGCTTCACACCTTCTTTTCGGGCTGCAATTCGTTTCGCTTCAGCTTTCAGTGCAATCATTGGTAAATCAGTCTTTTCCCATTCCCTTGCAAGTTGTTTTAATTCGTATGGCACGCCTTTCGAGACGGATTCTTTTTGGTAAAGCTCGAGTAATTTTTCTAACTCAGGCTTGTTCCAAGGTTCAACCACGGTCATAGGAGCGCCGCCTCTGGTATGAAGCGCAACCGCTAAACGATTCCCATGATTGTTTGGGTCTTTATCGCTTTTATTCTTCGCGGCTTTTTCGGCAGTCCTTGAGTAATCAAGACTGATTGAGAGCGGTTCACGGTAATGAACTATCGCAATACCAACAGACAATGAAGCCTCTTGCAGAAAAGCATCTGCAAGTTCTCGAGCGCAAGCAATAGCAGTGTTTACAGGTAAAAAAGCGAGTACATCATCGCCGCCGCTATAAATCTTAAAACCATGATGTTTTTCAACTATTTTTTGAACACCCTCAGCAAAACTTGAGAGTTTACTCGAGAAAATACGGTGTTCTTCGGCACTGTTTTTAGTTTCGATTAACGCGCCCATTTTGTCGCCGTCCGCGTGCAAAATTGCGTAGTACGGTTGAAGCTCAGTGATACTGTCTTCATCTTCAAACAGCCGTTCGTCTGGCATGGCATTGGGAGTTTTAGCACGTCGTGCCATAGTTCGGGTGTCAATTACTCGGTCAGATTCTCGAGCGCCATAGATACGTTTCAGTAACGAAATCGCGTCTAAGAATTCGTTTTTGCGTAATCGCAATTGTTTACCGTTTGCAGTGGTATCTCCCACGTTTTCAAAGTTTCTAAGAACACTTGCTCGAGAAGCATCGAGTGGACTTTTCGGAATTCCAGTATCGTCGTCAATGTTTTGCTCGAAATCACGTAAGGCTTTACGCCCAGCCAGAAGCCGTTCAACAGATTCTCGAGATTTTTTGTAATCCCCTAATTCCACCCATGCCGCGTAAATCTCGAGAAAATCTTCGAGTTGCATCCTTGCACGGTCAATATCAATGCAGTCAGTATTTGAGAACTCCCTGACTTGAAAGCGCCATTGACGCAATAATATGCTTTTGGCAGCTTGTTTAGCTTGATCCACAAGATGTTTTGGATCGCCAGTCACCTCTACCAAAATCTTGTTCGCCCCACCTTGCTTTGCGTCGCTCGGAAAAATCAGTGTCGCACCTTTTTCCTCGAGAAACCTCGCAATTTCTTTTGTCACCTCGAGAAGCAATTGCGAACCTGCATAAAGGTCTGCGGTGCGTCGTGCGGCTGCGATAAAGTCTTGAACGGGACCAACGGAAATGGCAAGAAGGTAGCTCATAGGCTCACCTTCTTAAATTCTCGAGATTCGGCAAATTCAATCAGGGCTTCTCGGATTGGCAACCCTTCGAGCGGTACTATTTTTGCGTACTCAGCAGGTGCAAGATTGATTTGAGATTCTGGAATTGCATGGTCGCGCCCATTTTTCGGTTTCAGCGTTAAGTCACCGTTTTCCCAAACATTGGGGGCATTCAGCATAATAAGTGCCGCAGCATAACCACCTTCTACAGCAATTGCTTTGGTAATGGCGGGTGAGGCGAATCGGGTTTGATCGCTTTTTGCGCCTTGCAAAGTGTGATCTTCTGGGTCGCCTTTGTCTTTGAAATGAAAAACAATTGGTAGTCCAAGGTCAGCGCGAGGAAAGCCACGGATTGGATGTGTTGGTGCATGATGTTGTGCTTCTTGACCAGACAATCTTCTAATCGTGTCAGCTTCTGGATAACGTGACCGTCCTGGGCGATTGCGTTCCGAGCCTTCATTCCGAGCAAAGTTTTCTTTTTGATGAAAATCGCGGTATAACTCAACAGCTTCCTTCCAAGCTCGAGTCGGGTTTTGCTGGGCTTGTCCAACAAAATACTGACCAGGAATCAATGTTAGTAAATTATCAAACTGACGTTGAACGGGCTGCAAACTCGGTTCTGATGTCATCTCAAGACTCCCGCAACCTCGTCTGGTTCTTGCTCCAATACCGCCAAAAGCCACCCAAGCATTTACGGCTGCTCGAATTTGTGGGTTTGCCTCTGGAGGGTAAGTCAGAATGACTTTGAATTGCACATCTGTTAAGGTTTCCGATGGTTGTTCTTGAACGCCTTCGCGGTTGGCTTTACCTTGAAATGGAAAGAGGGCGTAACCAGGGTAATCTCCAAAAACTGGGAAGGTCTTACCTTGCGGGTACGTTGCACAAGGTTTTTTTATACCGCTCGAGATCGTTTCAACTCGCAGGCTAACCAAACCAGGCACTGTTGCGCTGCCCCACAACTTTTCTTCCGCGTCAAACAATTCTTTGGCGCTCGAGAATCCCGCTCCTGCCGTGGCTCGCCACCAGAATCGTAAATGCCCTCGGACGCTCGAGGGTCGCACGGGATTTTCACTGTCTACTTCTCGGGTTTTGGCACTCCCGCCGAACATGGGCGTGATGGTTTTAAGCGTCAGTTCCCAAGTGTTTAACTTGGGTGGCTCGAGTGCTGCGAAATCGGGGGCTGTTAAGTTTATTGTTCGCATGGCTATGCGCTCTTCCAGCCAGTTTTAAGGGCGTTTGCATCCCAGTATTCAAGCTCGAGCATCTGCACACCTTGGGGGAGCTTGCTGGCATCTGTTTGAACTTTGTAATCGTTAAAAACCCGAGGAGCTTTGGTTTTGTCGTTCAATTCGATGCTCACAATTTGTCCAAGGTCAAGCAAGCGTTGTGCGGGGGCGCATCCGAGCATGGCTTGGCGTTTGGTGTCCTCAACACTGCCATTGTCTGTGCCAACGTGCTTGAAGACAATCAAGCGCCTGGTTGCCATCAAACCTTTGCTGGCACTGCGGTCAAAGTCGTACATGTTCATTAAACTCTCGAGCAACACGCTCAGGTCTGCTTCAGAAAATTTTGTGTTTTGCGCCAAATGAGCGCTAATAAAGCCTTTGGCAATAAATAAACCGTATGGAATCAGGCTTTTGCGTCCCATTGTACGAAGCGAATCTTCGGGTTGTTCGGCTTCCCATTTCACAAAATCGTTCAGTGTTTTGGCTTTGCCCGCGTCATCTGCCACCGCGCCGCGTGTGATGCTGGTTTCCATGCTTAGAATTGGGTCGGCACTGCGGGCGAACGTGATTTGTACGGGTCCACGCACTTGTCCAGCGTTTGCGCCTGTGCTCATGACCGCGCCGAAGGTTCGCACGTCAAAGAAGTGTTCGCACATCCAATCTTTGGCAAGCCCAACTTTGACTTTGGTTTTTGCGCCAGTAAAACCACCATCGGTTTTTTCGTGTGCTTCAAAAATTGGACGGTTGAGGTTTGTACCGTGTTGAATGAAAATATTTTGTCCAGCCGCTTGTGCGTAATTGCGAATGCGGCGTTTTAATGCCACGTCACTGACCAGTCCATGACCATCTTCCGGGTCTACTCGAGGGGCGTTTCCGCTGTCAGGGTCGCCGTTGGGGTTGCCGTTCTCGCAGTCAAAAATGAGCATGAATTCGTAACGGTTTGCAATGATTTCGGACATATTATTTCCTTTCAAGTTCTTTGGATTGAGGTTATGGTTGGGTCAGAACGTATTTTGTTGTGGGTCGGGTTGTACCACTGGTTCAGTTTCGTCTTTCACTTCGGGGTTGCCACTGCGTTTGGTGCGGTTAAACACAAATTGCTGGTAATACCCAAGCGCGAACAGGCTTTGTTCCTCGAGCGTCAACGCAACGGGTAAATCTTTTCCAAGTTCGTTCCAAACTTCGGCAAGCTGCATGTTTAACCAGTATCCAAGCCCACCCGAATCCCTCGAGATTTTGCTGAGGTGATGTTGACTGAGGCGGGTTAAACGCCCCAAGACGAGTGCGGGGGTGCTGCTTGCCGCGCCGTAATAGCGTTGCACCACACCAGCGTTAATGTCATCTCCGAGGGCTTTTTCTTGCACCATTGCCAGTAAACTCATCAAGCGACCGCAGTGGTACGCCTTGCTTGGGTGGTTTGGGTCGAGGGCTGGGGTCATAAAGTAATCTCCTTTGCGCTTTCGATTGTGGTAAGCCTTGATAAAACCCATGCGAGCATAAATGCGTCCCAGACTTGCGCCGTCGCTTTTGATGGATTTAAGACTTTCGGTAAACTCGCCTGTCATGACGCTGGCACGGTGTGATTCCGTTATTTTGATAATGGCTGCCAGTGGGATTGGCACAAGTGGGTTGAGTGCGGCTCGCCAGAATGGAATTTGCAAGTTTTTCACGGGTTTAACGTAATCGTCTAACTTTGTCTCGAGCGATTTCGGGCGTTGCAAACTCATCAGAATGCGGTTTAGACCTGGCAGGGCGGCATTGCGTGTCCCTCGAGCGTTGATGATGCTCAAATCTTCAAACCATGCGGTGACGGCGGCAACAAATTCCTCGAGCGATCCTGTTTGCCAGTCGCGCACCATGACGCGTCCGGCTGCGCCGCTCATGGCGATGGCGTTAAAGCGACTGTTCGCAAGTTCACGTGGTTTTTGTCCTGTGCGGATTGCTTCTAAAAGTTCTCTGGCTCGTTCCAGTGCATTTTGTTCAGTGCCTTCAGGACTTGGCTCGAACAAGCTCAGAAAAATATCGTCTTCTGGTGGAATGTCTTTGTCGAACCACAAGGCGATTTTCATTTCCCCAAGTTGTTTTGCACCGTTTAACATCGAATCTATTGCGGCGCGGTACGCGGTGGCGGAGGGTTGATCTACCGCACCGTTTTCGCCTTGAATTAAACCGTAAGACTCGAAGGCTTCCTTATCGTAGGTCACGAAAGCAAAACCAAAAGCGCTACCACCTAAATTCATGATTTTGGGGTGCGTTTTGGCGGGTTCAATACTTTCACCTGTCACCAACGAAACCATGCTCGAGTTGCCAACCTCGGTATTTTCTGTTTCGGGTTTTCCGAAGGCTTTGGCACGAAATCCTCGCCACCAATCGCGCCAATCTTGCGTGTCCAAAATGCACTGCCCGTCAATAAAGAACGAGATTTTATCGGTGACTTTCAGTTTTTCCTTGCCAGGCTTTTGGGTTTGCTCGAGGAGCTTCTGGTAAAACTCGAGCATCTGGGTTTCGTCGCAGAGCGCTTTGTAAATCGGCTCAAGGCTGGATAGGTCGGTACTGACGAGTTGCATCAGCAGTTTGAAAGTTTCGTGTTTTTGCAAATTCTTGCTGTGATCTTCGGGTTTTTTGATTGCGCCTTCGCGGTCTAGTTCGGGTAATTTAAAGACCACAGCGCAGGTATCTGCCAAAAAGTGGGCGGCTTGCTCGAGCTTGTAACCCATTGCTCGGAAAGTTTTAGGCATTCCAATCAGCTCAGAAAAACCAATATCAGGACTGTATTTTTCAGTTTCTTTTTCGCTCAGTGGAAGAAGTCCTGTGAACCGTCCATCTGAGCTGATTCCTGCCAACCAGCGAATATTTTTAGGTATAAATCCTGTCTCGACATCTTGAATCTTGCGGTTCGCATAATCCACCAACGCACCAAGCATCATGCACCGCCTTTGGGTTTTTTGACGGCGCTGCTCGAATACGCTGGAATCTCGAGAACACCATTTTTGATGTTGGCTTCAAACAAGCTGATACTGGGCGCGTCACTGCTCGAGCCTGGTCGGGACAGGTCGAACACGTCGTACACCATCAGTCCAATATCTTCAGAAATGTTGTAAGCGTTTGTTGCAGGATTCTCGAGCAGCTCAAAGTACGCTCCAAACTCGCGGCAGCCCAAATAAGGTTGGTAAAAGCACTGCCCGTTTTTGGCGCGACGTTCAAAACTGCGTTCGATTTTCTGGCGCAACTCGAGTTTTTCGTTGTACAGCGTAACTTGGGCATGAATTCGGTAACGCACGTTTTTGAGTGCCATTGTTTGGCGTTGCGTGCGTCCTTTGGTGTCTGTTCCCGAATCGTTGGTGGCATCTGCCAAAATAACTTCTGTGGTGCTGGGGTTTTTCATATACTTTTTAACGGCTGCTTCGCTGATTTTTTCTTTGACTTCGTTTCGCATTAACGCGATGTACTGCACGGGTTTTAATATTTCGATACGGCTGATTTGCCAGTACATGACGGGTTTTTTGGGTGCGTCTCTGGTAAAATCGATGTAGATTGCGTCAAAGATGGCTCGAGCGGCGCTGGGTGTTATCACGGGGTAACTGAAGCGTTCGACTTTGAACTCGGGGCGGGTGAAGCAGGCAAAATCACCCCAGACCTCGAGTGTGAAGGTTTTCATGGCTTGCACCTCCTTTGGGTTCGTGTGGGTTGACGGCGGTTAAAACTTTTCATAAGCCTCCTTCTTCGGGCAACAACCCGAAAATCTGGTCGTAAAATTTTTCAAAGTTGTACTCGTTTGGTTCTTTGCACAAAAACCAGGTGTCACTAAAACCATCGTTTTTACCGAATCGAAATTTGATCGGCTCGAGAAAAAAGGGTTGTGGTTTTTTGGGGTTCAGAAATGCCGATACCGTGTAACCTCGAGCGCGACGCATCCAATCGCCAGTGATGCCGTCCTGACGGGCTTCTTTCATCAATGCTCGAGCGGTGTCGTTGTAAGGCACGACCACGTTTACGGCGTCGTTTTCGATCAATGTGTAGTGTTCGGCAAATTTTTCAAAGTTTTGACTGCGAATAAAACCTTCCAGTTCTTCATCGGTGGTGCTGCTGATGTTGTACAAGCTCGAGTAATAACGGCGGTAGGTGCTTGGGTCGTCAAGGTCAAGGTTGCCACCGTTCGTCTCGAGCTGCATACGGGTCAGTTCGGTGGCTTGCTGGTAGCTTTTGGTCGGATAACGCTCGGCTTCGGGCACAAAGACGGTCAGTACGCCTTTGTTTTTAAGTTTGTCGTTGCGGTTGCAACGCCCAGCCGCTTGCGCTATTGCATCTAGCGGTGCGAGGGCACGGTAAACTTTTGGAAAGTCGAGGTCTACGCCCGCCTCAACGCATTGCGTGGCAATGACACGGCAGGGTTTACCCGCTTTCAAATCTGCGATAATACGTTTTAACAAATCACGGCGATGCTGCGGACAAAGCGCGGTCGAAAGGTGATAGACCCCCTCGAGACCTCGATCTTGGGCAAGTTTTGCCAGTGCGTAAGCGTGACGTTTCAAGTTCACAATGCACAGGGCTTGAGCATCCGCCTCGAGCCAGTCGAGCACGTCCGTCCAGGGTGTCACATTTTTTGTTTCCCATCTGACCGTAACCCGTTTGGCGTTGGCAAATAGCGCAGCCTGATTTGAGACAATTTCGACGGGTTGCCAACCAGCACTGGTCGTTTCGTCTTTGGCAATTGCAGTGTGTAGCGTGTCAAAAGCGGGTTGCGTGGCGGTGGAAAACACTACGCTGCAACCGTATTTGTCGGACGCAAGTTTGGACAGTGTTTTCAGGGTTGGGATAGCAAGTTTTACAGGCAAGGTTTGCACCTCGTCAAACAGCACGATGCTGCCCGCAATGTTGTGAAGCTTGCGACAAGCGCTTGGACGGTTGGCGTGTAGGCTTTCCAAAAATTGCACACTGGTTGTAATCACAATCGGCGCATTCCAATTTTCGGTCAGTAAACGTTTTTGTTTGTCGCTGTAGGTTTGTTGGTCTTGTTGTTGCGTGTCGTCCGATTTTTCGCCACGAATTCCAGTCAAGCTGTGATGCTCGAGAATGTAATGTTCGCCAAATTCGGCAAATAACTTGCGGTAAATGTCAACGGTTTGGTCAAGAATGGTCAAAAATGGCAGCACCACAATAATCCGTCGAACGCGTTTGTCTTTTGCCGCTCGAGTTAAGGCAAATCGCAACATTGCCAGCGTTTTTCCTGTGCCTGTTGGGGCGGTTAACGTGAAAATTCGAGCCGAACTCGAGGCACTTTTTTTGCACTTGTATGCCAGCAAACGACGCAGTGCTCGGGTTTTTAAGGGAATTTCAGGGTTGGCGTTCAGTTCGGTAATTTTGGCTTCGAGCAATTCCAAGGCTCGAGCGGCTTGCAATTCGGGAGCGGTCGGGCGTGGTACAAATTTCGGGTCGCCCCTGTTCATGGTTCGCTCGGTGTCCAGAAAATCTGCGTCCACCAAAGTCGAGAACAACATTCGCGTCTCGAGCATGTTTGCGGCACTGATTAAAAGTTTTTGTCGTTCGGTGCTTGGCGTTGGAATTGGGATTGTTACCCCGTCATCATTCAGTCGTTGTTTTAAAAGTCGTATGTCTGTTTCTGAAAGTCGCAGTCCAAGCGGATGATTGCCAGCGACTTTCTCGAGGCTCAATTCTCTTAAACTCTGATCTGCACCACTTTTTAATCCAATATGATGTCCTTGAATGGCAAGTGCCACATCAATCTGGCGGTACTCGAATAAGGCTATGTGCGCCCCTGCCGACCAGTGATCTAGTCCTTTTTCAAGTCCTTGCAAGCGACGTTGAAACAAATCACCGTATTTGCCAATGTCGTGCAATTCGCCTGCAAGTTTGGCTTTGACTTGTTCACCAAAAAATTCGGCTCGAGCTGCCGCAAGACGTGCGACTTCTGTCCCGTGCTCGAGCATGGTTTGCCAGGGGAGTGTTTTGTGCGTGTGTCCGAAGTATTTTTCAGTCATATGATTACCCTCCAAATGAGTCCAGAGCACTTCAAGGAAAGCTTGGTCTCGAGTTCACCACAGCTAAAGCAAACTTTGGCATGAGTTGATTCTAAATCTGTGTTGAGAATAAAGTTTTAGTTCACAAATTACTTTTGATCTTCACCTTAAAACAAATGCTTTCTAAAACAATGCTCGAGACAAATCCTCGAGTGAACCTTTAAGACCATCAAACATCCGCAAATTTTGAGCGCTTAGTGCCTCGTAATAGGTAAAATAGATCGTGCCACTGGTGTTTCCCGAATTGGTATTCAGGGCAAACGAACCGGTGATCGTTCCCGAGTTGACCGCTCCGTTGATGGACATGCTGCCGCTCGAGTCACTGTAAGACACCGTAAAATTGTTGCCGTTCATGCTGCCTGACAGTGGAATGGCGACAACGTTGCCCGAGCTTAATATGGCAAATCCGGCTTTGACAGCCACCTGTCCGTCGTTACGAAGCGCGAGCGCCGCAGTGACACGGTTGCCGTTCGTGGCTTGGACATATCCCGAGTACACGCCGTTGACGTTTGGTATTGGTGCGACTGGGCAGGCGACGAGCAAGGTCATGAGGCTGATGGTGGCAATGAAGGTGATTAAGTTTTTCATTTGGTTTTCCTTTTTTCATCTGTGAATTTGAAACTGCATTGCTGGGTTTTAACCGCTAAACTTGAGGCAGATATTCGTCAGCTTTGACTTCCGTACCTTCTCAAAATTTCTCGTGCATCCTCGAGCCAAATCTCACGCAAATTGGGCGGCTCGAGAATGTTGACGTTCGCGCCCCAACTTCTTGCCCAGACCAGCACCTCGAGCGGAATGCCTTCACTGTTGACCCCAGCTTGTATTTGAATGGTTCTCGAGCCGTCGCTGTGATGCTCGAGGGTTTGCATGTTTGGGTAGCCGCCCTCTTCGAGTCGGTGTATGACGTTTGCCTTAAATCGCAGCTTGACATTGATGCTGTGCCCGTCGGAATCGCCCATGATCCCCCAGGCGTTGGAGAGGTATTTGGCGGGGTCAAAATCGCTGGGGATTTCGTAATGGGTGTCTAAGAGTTTGGCTTCGCGCATTCTGGAAAGTTTGAAGGTGCGGACCGCGTTTTGAAAACCGTGTTCAAAACCAATCACATAATGGTCGAGGTTGGTGCGGGAAATTTCGCAGCAGTAAATCGAGACCGTGTTGTCGCGCCATGTGCCGCTGCCACCTGGTTTGAGGTACTGAAATTTGATCTGGCGTTTTTGCACCCAGGCGTCGTTGATGTACTCGAGGGTGCGGGAGAGTTGGATTGGGCGCTCGGGTGTTTGGTTTTTTTGGCTTTGCTCGAGGACGGCTCTAATATGGTCTGGAAGTTCGCGTTTTAATTTTTCAACCATGCGGTGGTTGAGTTGGCTTTTGCTGGGTGCGTGATGGTCAAAAAGTCGTGCGATGGTGTGTACCGCCAGCACTTCTTGTTGGTTCAGTTCGTGTTTTTTGGGAATGTGGTATGTCGGGGTTTTGTCATCACTTTTGACAATGCCGCGTTTCAGTTTGTCTTGGCGTAAGAATTTCAGGTCGCGGCGTAAGATGCGTTGCGCACTCTCGAGTTTGATGGTTTCTTGCTCGATTTCACTGGCGTAAAATTTTTGCGCCAGTTCGCTGACCGTGCGTGGTTTGTCGCGCAGTAATTCCTCGAGTTCAAACAGGCGTTCGACTTTGCTCCATGAAAGTTCAGACATGGGTTCAGATTACTCATTGGCTGTCGAGTAACCGTCGAGAACATTAAAATCTGAATTTGAGACGCAGATTATTTGCGTGTATCATTATCAATTTGAATGTTGGCGAATATCATTGATCCAGTTGCTGTACACGCCCTCGAGCAATCTGGATTTGTCTTTGGTTTGCCTTGCGTCGTAATACCACGTCACGTTGTCTTGTCCGAGGCTGTAGGCGTTGCCTTTGTTTTGAATGCTGCCATCCCAACCCAGGCTCTCACGCAATTGTTTTACCAATGCCCAAAGTGCTTGCGAGGACAGACGTATGTTTTTTGTTTCGGGGTACAGGGCTTCAATCATGTTTTCGGTGCTGGCGTGTCCGTGGTGCTCGAGCAGGTAGACCAGCAGTTCTGCCACTTTTGAGTTTGATTTGAGGTTAATGCCCTGTTGGTTGACTTCGACCCTCAGAACGCCCAAAGCTTGAACGTTGACCAGAAGCGGGGCTGATTTGGCTAATGACGAAAAAACCCAGCCGTGTTGTTCGGCAAAGGCAAACAATTCTGGGAAGCAATGGCGTTCCTCGAGCGCACAAAGTCGTTTTGGGTCAACGTCTTGAAAATGCTCGAGCGCTTGGCTGTTGCGTCCTTGAATGCGGGCGAGTTCGGCGTTCACCAGGCTTAAGCGTATTTTTGCCTCTCCGTGTTGTGATTGCTGCTCAAGCTGTGCCAGTTGCTTTTGAGTTTCTTGGATGTCACCTTGTTGGAGTGAGGTGGCGGCAATCAATATTCGGATTTTGTCAGTTTCATCGCTGCGGTCAAGCGCTTCTAAAAGAATATCGAGGGCGTTGTTCAGTTGACCCGCGCATCTGTAGGTGTGCGCCAAGCCGCACATGGCGGCAATACGGTCGTCGCCATCATTGTATTGATTGACGTATTGAATCCCGCGCTCGTAAGCAAAAATAGCCCTGTTCCATTGTCCTTGGCTGCGACGCACCGCGCCAATGCCGCTCCAGGCTCTCGAGCGAAACGCTTTGGCATCTTGGCGGTTGCTGAGGTCTTGAACGGTGTAAAAATGTTGTTCGGCTTCGGGCAATCCCAGCTCGAGCGTCAACAGTCCAAGGTTGTATTTGATCCAGACGGCGTAAAATGGGTCGTGTTTCAGCAGCGCGTAAGCTTGGTTGTACTGGGTTTGGGCTTGAATCAGTTCGCCTTGCAAGAAGCAACTCGAGCCGTATTCCATGCGACAAATTCCGAGCGAGCGTCCAGAAAGCAATTGGCAGGCTTTTTCAAAGGATTCAACCCAAGCCTTTTTTTGTAAGGCGGCAAGGCATTCGCCGTGAACACGCCATGCCAGACCAGGGTTGAAAACGCTGTCAAGATTGATCAGGAAGTGAAGCGCATCGTTCAGGCGCTCGAGCTTGCGGTACGCCCAGGCAATGTAGGCGGCGTAATCTTGACGCTGCTGGGTAGTTAATTTGGCTTGCATCTCGAGGATGAGTTTGGGTTCTCGTCCGTTGCACGCGATTTGCAAGCTGATTTCCAACCAGTTTTCCGAGCAACGCAAATCCAGTGGGACTTTACTCAATAATGTTACAAGGCTGGTGAAGTGGTTGAGGGTTTTTGCTTTTTGATACGCAAGTTGAAATGTTCGCCGTGCCACATCCCATTTTTTGTGGGCTAACAAGTGTTTTAGGCTTTCAGAAAAAACAGCAATAGTCTCCGAAGATGGCACGCTGTATTGTACGGGTTTGCGGCTTGAAGTGCGCCGCAAACCCATCTTTGTTTTAGCCGCCGCCACCGCCAACTTTGGGGTCATCTGCCAAAATTTGGGGTGTTGGTTGAAAAAAGTGTGCGGTGGTGAATCCTGCCAGACCAAGAATTCCAAGCAATAAAACCCATGCCATAACTTTTCGCATACAAACCTCTTCGGCTCGGGCGCAGCCAAGAAAAACGCCCACCCAGACATGCTTCAAACTCTGCACCGTGCATAAATTGCTTCATGCACAGGCATTTTTGAATGTCAGGAGGACTGTTCTTGTCCGATGGTTACGCTCGAGGTTGAGCCGTCTTGGTTGAAGGGTTTGATGTCTTGTTTGAAGTCAGATTTTGAATACGAGAATCACAAGTCAATTCGTGACGTGTCGATGTTGCAAGTCAAAATTGAGAACAAAAAATGGCAACCTTTAGGGTTGCCAAGTATTGTTGAGTGGTTGAGATTTTAAATTGAATCCGTTTGCTCGAGCCTGTAATCAAACTCGTAAGTGTGAATTCCACCCACAATAGTAATCATCATTGTGCCGCTCAGTCCCTTCAATTGATCTGTCCCAGAATCTGGCACGACTGTAATCTCGAGTCTGGGTTCACCCCTGTTCATTGTGCCAGTGTGTTGCAGCACAAAACTGCCCGCACGATTTTCTAGCGTTCCGCTAACCCGCTCTAGGGCAACGTAACCTGCCGAGCCTTTGACCGCCGTGCCAGCCGAAAGCATTTCGCCGCGACTGGTCGCCGCCAGATCGCCAAGAAATTGTTTGTCAATGTCCATGCGCCCAAGGCTCGAGTCTGCTGCACTGTTGTTGAGCGTTAATGGGCTGAGTTTGACTTCAAATGTTCCGCTGGCTCGAGGCATGGTGCTCCTTTTCATTTGACAGGTAACGTTCTTGCAAAATTTTACTGTGATGCCGCACATGACCGACCATGATGTACGCCAGCGCCAGCACGGTAATGTGGTTGTTGCTGGCAGTGCCAGCTCGAGTCCAGGCTTCAGTCGTTAACTGCTTGAACATCAGCAGATTGGCGGTTCGCAACGCGACAAATTCGGCGCACAAATCAGTCAGTGAAATCTGATCAGAGTCAGCCTCGGAAACGTAATGGTTTTCGTCAAAGCTAGAAAGTTGCACCGTGTCGGCTCGAGAGAAAGTAAATGCGCGAAACGCAAAAACCCGTTCACCGTCAATTAAATGCCCGATCACCTGACGAATGCTCCACTTGTCAGCACCGTAACGGTACAAGGATTTTTCCTCAGAAATGCCACCCAGTAAAGCTCGAGTTTCTTGAATTTGCGACTCGAGGGCGGGCAAGATTTCGCTTTCTGGCACGAGTGAAACGTAAGTTTCATAAAAAGGGTTGTACTCGTTTTTTTCGGGGCGTCCGTTCATGGTCTCTCCTTTACACATTGCTGGTGATTTGAACCTCGCCGATGCGGCGTTTGGCGACGGCGGCGGTTGGAAAGCTGGGCGAAAGCATCAACGCCCTCGCCAGCGCAACGGCTGTGCCGTATCTTAAACTTTCGGTCCAGTCCATGTTCTGGGTGATGCCAACAATCGTGCCTGCCAGCAGCGCGTCGCCGCAACCGACCGTATTTTTGGCTTGAACCCGTGGCGGTGAGGCTTGAAAGCAAGTGTATTTGGTCAGCATGATCGAACCTTCGCCGCCCAAAGACAACAACACGTTTTGCGCTCCCAAAGCTTGAATTTTTCTGGCAGCCGCCACGGCATCGCTGAGGTCTTGAATTTTGATGCCCAGCAGCATCTCGGCTTCAACGCGGTTGGGTTTGACCAGCCAGGGTTCGGTTCTCAGTGCCAACTCGAGCGCAGAGCCTTCGGCGTCGATCACCACCCGCGCACCGCGAAGTTGAATTTTACGAGCCAGGTCGGCGTAGACGGTGCTTTGAATCCCGCGTGGCAAACTGCCCGCCAGCACCACCAGGCTGTCGCTTTGCACCCGTTTTAACAGGGTCATCTCGAGGGTCTGCCACTCGAGCAAATCCAAGCTTGGTCCGGCGGCATTAAATTCGGTGATTTGCGAGCCGTCAACCAACTTGAAATTGCAACGGCTTGCGCCCGCGATCGGAATTTTTACCAGTTCAAAATTGGTATCCGACAGCAAACTCGAGATTGCTTGCCCAACCACATCACCGAGCGGCGCAATGGCGATACTGGGGATGCCGAGTTTGGCGGCGGCTTGGGCAACATTGATGCCTTTGCCGCTGGCTTCAATAAAGGCACTCTGGGCGCGGTTCATGCCCCCCAATTGCACCCCAGTATGAACTTGGGTGATGTCAAGGGCGGGATTGAGGGTCAGGGTGATGATTCGGGCTTGGGTCATTGGTTTTGGTATCCTCGTGAAGTATTGCGTTCAGTCTATCGTGTTCTCGCAAAACCCGAGCGTACCTTAGCTTACGTGCGTTGCTGTCATGTTCTGGCACAAATTGTCTGATTGCAGACGGCGTTTTGACGCTGTTGCCCAAATGATGCCACGCCAATAGTGCCGCCCCGAGCGCACTGGCATGGGGACTGACATAAACCTCGAGCGGCACGCCAAGGATATCTGTTTTGCACTGCATCCAAACCTCACTCTGGGTTGATCCACCAACCGCCCGAATGCTGTCGGGCGCAATCTTCAAGCGTTTCAAACTGCGGTTTGACTCGAGGCACAAGCCTTCCAGCACGGCTTTTGCCAGGTGTCCAAGATCATGGGTTTCACGCAATCCCAAAAACATGCC
>JAYTKL010000241.1:0-1488 GCA_043730305.1 Deinococcales bacterium
CACGTGACCTTGATTGATCCGTTTGCGGTTGGGCAACCGACCCCGCGACGGGTGCATTTTATGAGCAAAAAAGAAAATTTCAACTCACCCTGGGAACGCTGGTTTCAATATTCTGGGAATGCCTTTCCGGTTGACCGCGACAAACCCGACATCAATGCGGTCAAGACAGCTTTGCGAATTTTGAAAGGCGGGCAGTTGTTGGTCATTTTTCCGCAAGGCACGCGCAATGGTCTAGCTGCCAAAGACGGGGTTGGGCTTTTTGCCGCTCGAGCCAAAGTGCCAGTTATTCCCGCAGGCATCATTCTCGAGCGCAATTGGTTTGGTGGGAAACGCTTTAGGATTCGTTACGGTGCACCAATTTTACCCGAAGGCAATGCAGAAGAGATTACCTCCAAGGTGATGTTGGAAATTGAGAACTTGATTGGCAAGCCAGGGTCGCTGACCAGCCATCACCAGCCAAAAGCGGTTGCGGAAGGTGAATAGTTGAAATCTAAAATCATCGAATTACCTAGAGCGCGATGTCATGCACAACATCGTGTCCTTAAAAATGTTGAATGCCCATGATGATGCACAACGTTTTTATGGCGCAAACAACTACGGCGAAGCCGTCATGATTGTGCTTAAGCCAAACGCTTTTGCTTATGACCGAGAACACTACCCAGACGCAGACTGCATTTGCATCATCTCGAGCGACGACCCCGCTTTGACCGCCGGGTTACTTGACGAAATTGAGGCAAAGCAAAAAGTCGTTTTCAACTGAAATCCGAAACCGATGCGCTCGAGGTTCAAAAACGATTCGAGGTCAAACGCCTGACTTCATTTTTATCGTTTATCGACACCAAACCGTACCCAAACGAGAATGCAGTTCAAATCAGCCCCAAGCCAAGTCTTGAATTCTTTGATTGGATTGCAACGGAAGGTCATGCTCGAGATTGGCTCGAGCCTATGCTGAACGACGGACGGGCTTTTTGTGCCGAGTTGTACGGCAAGTCTCAAAAGTTCGAGTCAGTCTGTTTTGCTTTTGAAAATTACGGGCAACTTTGGGAAATTGGTGGGGTTTACACGCCGCCAGCATCTCGAGGGCAAGGGTTAGCATCCAGAACCGTTTGTGCAACTATTGCCGAACTTCAAAATCGCGGCAAACGCAGTCGTTATCAGGTTCATGACCAAAATATCGCTTCGATAAAAGTTGCAGAACACGCAGAACTCGAGTTGTTTTTAACGATCACCCATTGGTTTTGAACGCTCGCTCTGTGTGTAAAATGCTTGTCCCTCACTCAAATCCAGTGTATTTCTTAGGTTAGATTTGTATTTGCTCAAAAGTATTCTCTGAACTCGAGTTCAGATCGAGATTCGAGACTTCTCGGAATCATTCTTTCCTTGTGGGTAACGCATTTCTGGTAACGTAACCTAAAACGCTTGACAGTTTCTAGAACTGGTGATAATCTTCTGTCCGCCCAGCAAGAGCCGAAAGGTTCAAGCAAGGCG
>JAYTKL010000242.1:0-9590 GCA_043730305.1 Deinococcales bacterium
ACCAGCAGTGCTTTAACTGCCAGCATCCTCAATGCTGGCGAGTACGCCCTCGAGTACGGTTTTGTCGCCAGGGCAAATGCCAGCAGTCACAGCCGCACCATTGCGAGCGGTGCAACGGGTCAAGTCGCACTCAGTGTGCGCTTGCCAGCCTCCGCCGATGTCAGTTCGGGCACTCGGTTTGTCATGACGTTTATGGTCGCGCAAAATGACAACACCCAGGTTGTTC
Organism: Deinococcales bacterium; assembly: GCA_043730305.1. GTDB lineage: Bacteria > Deinococcota > Deinococci > Deinococcales > JAAFIG01 > JANXTZ01. The sequence continues at coordinate 227 of JAYTKL010000242.1, forward strand.
AAAGCCTCGAAGAACCCATCAATGGCGCTGCCGCCCTGGCTCGAGCCACGGTAATCGGTGGCGCAAACGTCCGCGTATTTCCCAATTCGACCTTGGTCAGTGCCAGCCGAACCAACATGGTTGGCGCTCGAGTGACCGGCAGCAGCGCCGCACCGTTTTCGTACCTGACCAGCATCCCGAGTGGCATTCCAAGCGTTTTGGGTTCTGTCAACCTCGAGTGGAACACGACCAAAACCGCAACGACCAACGACTCGAGCAACACGTTCGCTTTCAAGCCTTTATCGTATTCGGACATTGATGACATTGCGGCTGGTTTTCGCTACTTGACCATGACGTTTGAAGTCAGCAATTTGAGTACCACCACTAATTTTTCCAACCTGACCCTTCGCGCCGTCAATCAGCAAGCCAACTCGAGCGGCATGGGTGTGAACAGCATGTTCGACTTCAATGGCGTGGCAATGACCAACACCAGTGTTTTGCAAAGTCTGCTGCCCATCCACGGGACAAAATTGACCAGTACGCCACAACCTGACCCAATCGCCAGCGACTTCCAAGCGTACTCAGGCTTGTACGACAATACCTTGGAGCAAAATGCCAGAACCGTAGGTGTACTGGGCGCAAGCGACAGCGTGCTCGATTACGGGTTTGTCGCCAAAGACATCAACAAAACTCGAGCTTTGCCTGCATCGGGTAAAACCTACGTCACCATTGGCACAAAACTTCCAAGAACCTTCCCATTTGCCACCAACCCAAGCTGCCCCAATCCGGCGGGTTGCCCAAAACCGTACCGTTTCAGCCTTAACTTTCTGGTGACTCAAGACCCAACGCTGCAATTCGCTCGAGGACTCGGTGAGACCACCACAGCCGCTTTGACTCGAGCCACAAGCCTTGGTACTGCGCTTCAACCCGCGCAACTTGTGCTGATTGGTTCGGACGCCGACGTGCCCAGCGATCCCAAAATTGTCTTGCAACGCCTGCCCAGTGTCCGTATTGGAATTGCGCCAACCTTCCTGCCAGCCCCGTAGTTTGTTCATCTCAAGGTGAGGGTGCAGTCAAAAGGGGGTAGCTCTCCTTTTCATGGGCGTTTGCATCGTAAACTGACACATGTTTTCCATTTTTATTCAAGAACTGTTCACCAATCCACTGACCTACCTGATGGCGCTCGCGGCAATGGCGTTTGGTCTGGTGCTTCACAACGTCGTGCAAGCCCTGGTCGCTTCAAATTTGGGTGATGACACCGCCAAAAATCAGGGTTTTACCAGCACCGAACCAAGGGCGCACATCAACCCAATTTATTTGATCTGGCTGGCAATTTTTGGTTTCGCCATTCCAAACACCATTCCCGTAAAGTCCTACAACCTTCGTGGTCGCTCGAGTTCGGAAGTGCTGATCTGGTTGCTCGGTCCAATCAGTTTGGTGATCTGGGCATTTGTGCTCATTTTGATTGGTGCGTTGCTGAATAAATTCGTTGGTGATAGCGCTCAATCGATTGTCTCAGGTTTCTTTTCTGGCGCGGGCAACGTGATCAGTTTGGCGGCTTTGTTTATTTTCCCTGTGCCGCCCCTGGACGGCTCTCGAGCGGTGCGGGCTTTTGGAAACCGTGAAATCAACCGTGTGATGGATCAAATCGAACAATTTACCAACAGCACGCCCTTTGGTTTCATGATTATTTTTCTGGTGCTTTCGTATTTGGGAATCACTCGAGCCATTTCGGGCGCGATCATTTCGGTGATTGTTACCGTACTACAAGCCATTGGTTTGATGTAATGGGTTTGCAAGGCTTGCCGCCACTCGAGGCGTTCACCTATTTTCTGGTTTTGCTGGTTTCAGTCACCGTTCACGAGTACGGTCATGCCCTCGCTGCGATTTTTGAGGGCGATTTGACTCCGACCAAAAACGGCAAATTTGTTTGGAACCCGTTGTATTACCTCAACTGGATCGGTTTCATCATGTTTTTGCTGATCGGTTTTGGCTTTCTGGGACAGGTGCGCACCCGCCCAGAGTTGTACCGTCACGGTTTGCTTGGCGAAGCCCTCGTCTCGAGCGCCGGAATTTTGATGAACCTGACCTTGGTGCTGCTTGCCACGCTGGCATTGCGTCTGTTGGATGTTCATGTGGTCGGTAACAGTTTGATCGGTGGCAATGCCCCAAGCTGGGTTGTTGATGCCCTGCTGACCTTGTTTCGTTTGAATGTGATTCTGGCGGTTTTTAACCTCTTGCCAATTCCGCCGCTCGACGGGGCGCATTTTCTGGCAGCCATCATTCCTGGGTCAGTGGGTCAAAGCTTGCGGCATTTCTTGCCGCAAAGCGGTTATCTGGCATTTTTTGTGCTGATATTGTTGCAGCAACCCGTTGGGCAATTTTTGGGTCTGGTGCTCGATTTTGCTTACACAAACCTTCTAAAGTAATTTCTCGAGGAAACCCTAAAACTTTGGTTCAAACAATCATTACTCGCCTGAAGCTCTCACCCGACTCGCTGAGGCTCGTCACCCTCTCTCGCTGCGCGAAAGAGGGTTTAGAACAGAATATTTTGACTTCTCGAGAAATCCAATTAAACTCCCTTCTCTCGAGGTTGAGAGAAGGGTCGGGTATGAGAGAAGGGCAAGCAATTGCTGATTTTTGTGTCTGGGACAAAGAATCTTTGCATGGGATTATGCGTACATCTGTTAGCTCCCGATGTAATTGCTCGAGATTCAACCCATTTTGCTTATTGTAATTTTCCCTGGGAACTCGAGTGACCCAGACCGCGTATACTGGGCTATGGGAAACTTTCGTTGGATTTTAATTGGTCTTGTGGTTCTGATCGCGGTTGTGTTGGTGCTCTCGCAGAGTACGGCGGTGGTGTCATTTTTTAATTACCCGTCGTTTGTCATCAATTTTGGGATTTTGATTGGCATTCCGTTGCTGTTGGGCTTAATTCTTGGGTTTTTCTTGGGCATGCGTCAAGCACGTCCGAAAGTTATCAAAAGCAGCTAATGTTTAGCAAAAACTCGAGCCTTGGGTGTTATTTGAGGCTCGAGTTTTTGATTCTAATTTAACCCACCAGTGTCGGGGTTTTGTCGTCAAGCTCGAATTCAACGTGTTTCTCGAGCGGCACACGAAATTGCAATTGGGTTTGAATGCCTGGTTGACTGCTTGCCGTTATTTCACCGCCGTGGGCGTTGATGATGGCTTTGCTGACGTACAAGGACAATCCAACGCCTTCGAGGTTGTAACCATCGTCTACGGTTTGCAAGCCCGAACTGGTGCGTTCAAACAGATGAGCCAGTTGATAGCCGCTCATGCCAACGCCACTGTCGGTCACGGTCACTTGAAGGTTGCCGGATTCAACGCTGGTGGTGAGCACAATTTGCCCATTTTTGCTGGTGAACCGCAAAGCATTCGAGAGCAGGTTTGCCAGCACCAACTCGAGCCGCATGGCGTCCACGTTCATGATGGGCAAGCTTGCCAGATGAACGTCCATTAAAATGCCTTGTTCGTCGGCGCGTTGCACAAATCGCTCGATCATGGCTTCAAAGTTCGGGCGGGTTGGTTTGCAGTTGATCTCAAACAGCCCAGCCTCGAGTTTGGAGGCGTCCATCAGGTTTTGCACGGTTTGCTCGAGGTTTTTGCTGGCGTTGTAGGTTGTGGTCAAAAATTCGTACTGGTCGTCGGTCAGCTCTCCAGCGCCGCCTGAAATTAACAGGCTGGTGAAGCCTTGAATGCTGGTTAATGGGGTTTTCAGTTCGTGCGAGACACGACTTAATAACTCGGCTTTGGTACGTTCAATTGCGCCAAAACGTTCCAGGTCCCGCAAGACCAGAACGGTGCGGTTCTCGTGACGGCTGATAATCACTTGCAGGTGCGTGTTGTTGATGACCAAATCCGAATGTCCAGGTGCGAGGGTTGCGCGTAACTGGGTGGGCAAATCTTGCACCCTGAAATCTTTGGGCAATCCCAACCAGGCTCGAGCCACGGCGTTGGCTTGGGCGGTGTCGGCTTCCAAGAGCACAATGCCTTCACTCAGGTGCTCGATGGTCGCGTCAAGTCTGGCGCGTTCACCCTCGAGCGATTCGAGCAGTTGGGTGTTTTCGGTTTTTAATTTGAGTTCGCGCTCGAGGCGTTGTTCGGCAAGTTGACGGGCTTGCTGCTCGCTCTGGTACATGCGGGTGTTCGAGACTGCCAGGGAACTGGCTCTGACGTAATCGGTCAGGCTGGCGGTGTCGTGGCGGCGTCCTTGATACTCGAGTTCGAGCACGCCAAACGCGGCAAAATGTTCGCACGAGAGGCAGGTGTTGAAGCGCTCGGATTTGGTTATTTTCGGGGTCAGTTTGCATTTGCTTTCTGGCTCGAGCCAGCAACGGGCGTTCGAACCTGCTTTGGTGGCGGCAAGAATCGGCAGCACGATCACGCCCGGTTCTTCCATGCCTTCCGGCGGGGCAAACAACGCCTCACGCATCAATGCAATGCGGGCTGGGTCGCTTCTTGACCCTAAAGCAGCACCTAACGGGCTTGGGTCGCTCGAGGTTTCACCCGAGGGCGCTCGCATTTCGCGGGACACGGCGTCCAGCAAGTGCATTCTGGCTTTGCTGTAACCCAAGTTTTCGGTCAGGGCGTTGGTGATGCGGTCGAGTACCACGGGCAGGCTGGTTTCGTGAATTAACGCACGGTTAAAGTCCGAGAGCGCCTTGGCGGCTTGCGTGGCTTGGAGGACTTGTTTATGGGTTGATGCCCTGGACTGTGCCAGCAAGCTTGAAAGCAGCAATGCCAGAATCAGGGCAATCACGCCAAACAGGAGCGTGTTTTCAAGCATTGGCGTGTCCGCTTTTAAGTTGAGATTGAAGTGATTCAGTCACAGTTGAGTCCTTGGTTGGGGCAGAGTCACCCCGAATTGCTTTAGCTTAGGACAGCAACTCTGACAGAATTCTGACGCGGTTCATGAGGATTGTGAAATCGAAATTATTGTGTGCCTAACGGCATTTGTTGCTTACACCAAAACTGCCGAGTTCTTTGCCATTCAAAAACGGTATCTTGCGGTCCAAATTGCTTAACAAATGCAGTTCTACCGTCTGGTCGTCTTTGAATAAAATCAATGCCACGCCGCTTCCGACAATCAAGATTTTCCAACGTCCACTCGAGCCATCCTGATTTTGGCTTGCGCCGCCCGCCGAACCCGTCGTGTCACCACCGTTTGGCAATTGTACGTTAAAAGCACTTTCGCTCTTGCCCTCAAAAAAGTAACGCCCGTTGCTGCACAAATCCCATTGGCGTTTGGATTCGCTCGAGAAACTGCCCGTGTTGCTGGTTGTGCCGCTGTACGAGTAGGCGAACAAATACTTGCCCGAGAAGCCCGTCCGAATGGTTTGAAGCGTCTTGTTCAGACTGGCACTCGAGAATTTGCTGGCGTTCGCCATTGCCAGCGCCAGTTTCTCGAGGTTTGGATTGCTGGCAAAACCGATCACTTGAAAACTTAAGCCATTGCCTGCCCCAAGCACCGACACAGCCAGGGCGGAATACTGATTGCTCGAGTAATGAAACATCACGCGGTTGGCGTTGCCGCTTCCGGTGTCGGTTGGACTGAAGCTGAGTTGCCCGTAATCAATTGGTTTTGACATCAGGGCATAAAGGTCGTTGATGGTCGCGCCAACGAATGGAAAAATCAATATGTTGACCCCACTCGCATCGGTTTTTCCGTTGCCCAGCACCGTAATACCCTGGCTTGTGGCGCCCTTGAAACCTTGTGGCACCACAAACGACACCCCGTGCTGGCTCGAGTTGACCCGCGTTCCAGCTTTGTACTGGGCTTGTTCGCGCAGTTCGGCTTTGCTGGTCTCTATCAGGCTCGAGGTTAAGGTATTGGGTGTTTGTGTCGTAGCGGGCGGCTTGGTCACTGTGTTTGGATTCTGAACCGCCTGACGCTTGAGCGCATAGGTTTTGCCATTCAACAACACCGTCATGTTGTTTTGCTTGACCTTTGCCTCGAACAAAAATGTGCTGCCTTTTGCCAAAAACTGCCCGCGCAAAACGCCATTGCCGCCCTGCCCGGTCATGGCGTATTTTTGTTTTGCCAGCGTGATCGCACCCTTGTAACTGCCTTTGCCGCCCAGAACCTCAAGCGTCATGTCCTGCCCAACAAACCGTCCCAGCAACGGGTCTGGCAGGTTCGGATTGGGGATGACGGTGTTGCTTGGGGTTGGGTTGCCTGGAGTGGCGTTGCTCGAGCTTGAGTTGCTGCGGCTAAATTGAAAGGTCTGGGCGGTGCTCTGGTTGGCTTCGCCCGTGTTCGGGTCAATGTCTGCGACCACCAAGGTCAAGGTGTTGCTGAGTAAGGTCAATTGAAACGCGGCTTGCTCGGTCTGGCTTGAGAGTGTCCCCTCGGCACTGACGCCGTTTGAATCCCCCTCGAGTTGCAAGGTCACGCCGTTGCCAGTTAATGTTCCCTGGATTTGCCCGTCCGTTTCTTGCAAAACCAGCGTCAGTATTGAGCCGTTTGGGAGTTTTGAAGTCCAAGTCCCACTTAAGCCTTGGGCAATGGCGACACCCAGAATCAGCATCGTTAAAATCAGCAACCAGTGTTTCATCTTGCCTCCTTGAATGCCTCAAGGATAGCGGTAAATTCAAAAAATAAACTTGATCTGCCCTTAAACCTCGAGCCAGTGCGCCCCGCGAGCCTCGAGCTTCAGAATTCGCTCGAGCAAAATCGGTCCAAATTTGATTAAGTGCGACAAGAAACTGATGTAACGTTCTTGCGGCTCATGGTTGGGCAGCAAATGTTTCTCGAGCCGCAAAAACTGATGTTGCACGTCGCTGTCAGCCCTTGCATAAGCCGCAGCCAGTTTGCGTGGCAGGTTGTTCTCGATCTGAAACCGCACGGTGGCTTTGGAGCGCCAAACGTTCTTGGCAAACCCTGGTTCAAACGCCAGCAATTCGGCTTCCATGCGTTCAAACGACGCCATGATGTTCGCCATCTCGGTCTGAATGCTGGTGTTGGCGCTGGTTTGGGCAAACAGTTTTTGCTTTAAGACTTCAGTGCCAGTTTTTTGGTACTCGGCGGCGCTCAAACCGTACTTTGTAAGGATTCGGTTCACTGGTGGCTCGAGAATCGTGATGCTCATGCGAGGATGCAGCAAGGGTTGTTTCACGCCGTGAAGTTCGTAGACGCCGTTCAACTCGAGGTGGTACGCCAGTTCGCCAGGTCCAAGCACATTGATCGCGTTCGGCAGCACGGCATCTTGAAGCGTCGGGCGCAAACCTGCGGCGGGCGTGATGCGGGTTGGGTCTTGCTCGAGGATTGCCTCCAACTCGGTGCGGGAATGATGTCGGTCTGCGATGAAGTTTGCACCATCAAATTTGAGTAACCGTCGCAGACCATCATCACCCTCGAGAAACAAATTGGTTGAACCTTCCGCGCGGCGCAATTGAGGATTAAACCCAAGCCCCTCGAGTTTTTTGGCGGCAATCTCAATGGCTTGACTCGAGGCGAGCGGCGCGGCAAGTTCCCGTTTTATCTGTGTTTTAAACAGCGGCGCAAGGTTGGCGTCCATCGGGTCAAACAGCACCAAACCCTGATTGCCCAGCAAACGCAACAAAATCCCCGCAAACCAATCCGCAAAGTTGCTCGAGGCTTCAAACGCGGCTTTGACCTCTTCGGCAATCCAAGTTTTGAACTCGAGCGTCGCCGAAATCTCGTTCAGAAAACGTAGTGTTTGGGTTAACCATTCGTCTTGAAGTCCTATCCGAGCAATCGCCTGATTTTGCGGTAAGTCCAACTCGAGCGTCCGAAGTTCCTCATCCAAACCCAGAAAATGCGTGCTGGCAACCTCATTAACATCATGGTCTTGGCTTGCGACCCAAAACACGGGAATCACAGGACGTTCTTCGCTATCAAGTTCTTTTGCCAACAAGATCGCGTTGACCGCTTTGGAAATCGTGTACGCAGGACCAAGCAACAACCCCGCCTGTTGTCCCGTCATGACCACCCTCGAGTTTGTATGCGCGATTCGTTTGGCGTTACTCAGGCTTGCCTTTGGCGCACCCAGCCTCGTCAGATACAAACCGATACATCGCTCGAGTTCGTCACGGTCAATGGTGCTCTCAGTCTCGAGGGCTGCGCTGGTATCGTCTGCCGCCAGCCGATGAAAGTCCGTTAATGATTCATTTTGAAACGCTTCAAGCCAAGATTTTGGCACGGTTTGCACGGGATTGATGAACGTGTCGCTTGGCATGATGGCGAGATTCTACGGTTTAAAGCTCAACTCCAGCGTTTCCAGCACTACTATCGCTCGAGGTTGACCATGCAAGTTCCGTAACAAAAGCCTCAAAACTCTGAACCTGACAACGCAACGATTATTTTGCGGCACCAAAGACATGCTAGACTTTCGCACAGTTGCGCTCGCCCTTAGAGACTAAATTGATGAACACTTACGTCCAACCCACCCTCAACCATCCTCCTCGAGATTTAAGGAACAAGATGCACCTGAAAGTAGATTTGATCCCCCGAGGTCCATATCAAGGCGTTGTGATTGTTGTCGATGTCTTGCGTGCCACGACCACCACGCCGTTGTTGTTTGAAAAAGGCTTGAGGGAACTTTTTATCACCGCCAGTTTGCGTGCCGCCAGAGAATACGCCGCACAGGGACAGCACTTGCTGCTCGGTGAACGCGAGGGCTTGCCACCAGAAGGTTTCAATTACGGCGCGAGTCCCGCCGACCTGGCAAAATTTGATTTTAGCGGCAAAACCGCCGTCATGACCACCCAAAACGGACCCAAAACCCTGCCAATCGTCGCCAACGCCCACACGGTCTTGTTCGGCTCGTTTTACAATGCCCAAGCCGTATCAGATGCCGCGCTCGAGATTGCCCTAAATAACAACCTCGAAGAAATTGCCCTCGTCTGTGCGGGTCAAGAAGGACTTGAGGGACTGGACGACACCCTGACCGCCGGTTTCTTGGCAAAACGCATCGAACGCAATTTTAACGCCAAAAACATTGGCAAACTCGAGCATCAACACGCCTCGCAACTGGCAGTGCATTTGCTTCGCGCCTTCCCAGACCCGCAAGAGGCGCTGGTCTTGAGCGCACCAGGGCAATTGTTGCAAAAACTCAATCTTCACGAAGACATTGCCTTCTCGAGTTTGATTTCACAGACAAACGCTGTGCCTGTCTTGCGTGAAGTCATTCCTTGGCAACCGAGTGCGATTTACCGCTTTGAGAATTTGAACCGTTGAAACTTTAGCTCGAGTGACAGGCGGTAGGGTGCGCCGTGCGCACCAGATCGCGTGAAAGACGGTGCGCGAGGCGCACCCTACGAATTTTTAGGATGCTCGAGATTGGTTTATTTCGCCAAGTCGTAAGCTTGCCTAAGCCAGCCCAAAAGTTCGTCATCA
>JAYTKL010000243.1:0-3704 GCA_043730305.1 Deinococcales bacterium
CGAGCGTGTTCCTCGAGCAAATACGTGGCTGGGTATTTCATGGTGACTTTGCTGCCCAGGTTGCCGTCCACCCATTCCATGTGCGCCCCTTGGTACACGGCGGCGCGTTGTGTGACAAGGTTGTAAACGTTGTGCGACCAGTTTTGAATCGTGCTGTAACGCATCCGAGCGTCTTTTTTGACGACAATTTCGATCACGCCACTGTGGAAGCTGTCCGAGGAGTAACTGGGCGCGGTGCAACCTTCAATGTAATGCGCGAATGCGCCCTCTTCGATCACGATCAGGGTGCGCTCGAACTGCCCAGAGTTTTCGGCGTTGATGCGGAAATAGGTTTGCAGTGGAATGTCCACCTTCACGCCTTTTGGCACGTAAACAAAACTGCCTCCAGACCAGACGGCGCTGTTGAGCGCGGCAAATTTGTTGTCCTCGGGTGGAATGACGGTGGCAAAATACTCGCGGAAAATGTCTGGATGCTCGCGCATTCCGTCCTCAATGGACAAGAAGATCACGCCGAGCTTTTCCCACTCTTCTTTGAGGTTGTGATAGACCATTTCCGATTCGTATTGAGCGCCCACGCCCGCCAACATTCCGCGTTCTGCCTCTGGAATACCCAGTTTGTCGAAGGTTCGTTTGATTTCGTCTGGCACGTCATCCCAGGTTCTGGCGTTCAGTTCGTCGGTGGGTTTGATGTAGTAGTAAATGTTCTCGAGGTCAAGTCCGCTTAAATCTGCGCCCCAGGTTGGGATGGGTTTGGAGTTGTAAATATCAAGCGCTTTAAGCCGAAACTCGAGCATCCAGGCTGGTTCGTTTTTGGCGCTCGAGATCATCTTGACAACATCGGCGGACAAGCCTTTTGGGGCTTTGATCGTGTACTTTTCGGGTTGCGACCAACCGTATTCGTAACCGTCGTTGATTTTGGCGACTTCTGGGTTGGGTAGGTTGTCGGTGTATTGTGTCATTGACGTGCCTCCTCGAGAGATTTAATCTGCGGCGTTGAAAACGGGTTTTGGCAGGCTGGCGGCGTAATCTTTAACCCACTCGTAGCCTTGCGCCTCGAGTTTGGTGGCAAGGCTCTTGTCGCCAGTTTGCACAATGCGTCCGTCCACCATGATATGAACCTTGTCGGGTTCGATCATGTCCAGAATGCGTTGGTAGTGGGTCACAATCAGCGCCGAGAAGTTCTCGCCGCGCATGGCGTTGACACCCTGACAGACAACCTTCAGCGCGTCAATATCCAGTCCAGAATCGGTTTCGTCCATGATCGCAATGCTCGGCTCGAGCATCAGCATTTGCAGGATTTCATTGCGTTTTTTCTCGCCACCTGAAAAGCCTTCGTTGAGGTAACGGTTGACCCAGCTTTCATCCCATTGCAACAACGCCAGGGATTTTTGAAGTTTGGTGTAAAACGCCATAAATTGCACTTCCTCGCCAGTACGGGCTTGAATGGCGAGGCGCAAGAAGTTGGCGACGGTCACACCAGGAATCTCGACTGGGTATTGGAACGCCAGGAAAACACCTTTGCGGGCGCGTTCATCGGCTTCCATCTCGAGGATATTCTCGCCGTCAAGCAGCACTTCGCCGCGTTCGACCACGTATTCGGGCGCACCTGCAATCACTTTGGCGAGGGTGCTTTTGCCGTTGCCGTTCGGTCCCATGATGGCGTGAATTTCGCCGCGTGGAATGGTTAAATTAACACCGTGCAGAATCATTTCGCCGCCCACGCTTGCCCATAAATCTTTGATGACGAGTTCTTTCATGTTTTCTCCTGAGCAACCTCGATTTGTTGTCTGACTCGAGGTTGAGTTTTTTGCTGGTCATTCCGCAATTGAGAATGATTCCTAACTGACTAAAGATTACACCGATAAACACTTAATCTCAAGTGCTTTAGTCAGGATTGGAAATGCTCGAGTTTTGTGACCTGCAACTGAACCGATTCTCAGCTTTGGGCGTATCGTTTTATGATGAACACAAATACTCAAAACTCGGAAATCGCCACCTTTGGCGGGGGTTGCTTTTGGTGTCTCGAGCCTTTGTTCGATAACTTCAAGGGCGTGATAGACGTGGTGAGCGGTTATGCGGGCGGGCATAAGGTCAACCCGACCTATCAGCAGGTTTGCTCTGAAACCACGGGTCACGCCGAGGTGATCCAGGTCAAGTTTGACCCGAGCGTGGTCTCGTACCAAGAATTGCTCGAGGTGTTTTTCACCATGCACGACCCGACCACATTAAATCGTCAGGGCAACGATGTCGGCGAGAGCTACCGTTCGATCATTCTGTATCACGATGACAAGCAACTCGAGACGGCAAAAGCCGTGATTGCCAACCTCGAGCAGCTTGAACTCTGGGATCACAAGTTTGTGACGCAACTTGCGCCGTACACCGTTTTTTATGCCGCCGAGGATTACCACCAGGAGTATTTTGCCCGCAATCCTGAACAGGGTTACTGCCGCATCATTGTCGCGCCAAAAGTCGCCAAGTTCCGCAAAATGTTCCTCGAGAAACTTAAAGTCTAAAGAGCTACCCCGAACGCGTTAACGACGGTGCGCGAGGCGCTCCTTACCACTTTCGTCTCCTCGAGTTCTTGATAGAATTCGCGGCATGGGTTATCTCACTTCTCTTTTCTCAAATAGACCACTGGGCATCGTTTACGGTGCGCTTATTTTGTACTGCTTGTATCACGCGATCTCGAGGCGTTCCGAACCGTACTGGTTTTTCTTGATTTTATTCATTCCTGCGATTGGTGGCATTGCTTATTTTGTGATGGAAGTATTGCCCGATTTGCGCCGTGGCAACCTGAGCATTGATACCAGCGTATTTCAATCTTCAAATACCAGAATTCTCTCCAAAGAACGCATCCTCGAGGAGATGGACACGCTCGACAACCGCATGAATTTGGCTCGAGAGTACAAGCTGGCGGGTCGGCTCGAGGATGCCAAAAAAATGCTCGAATCGGTCTCGAGCATTCATCAACAAGACCCTTATGTGCGTTTTGAGTTGGCAGATTTGTATTTCCGCGAAAATAATCTCGAGAAAACCCGTGAGATACTGACAGTTGTGCTTGACGGTTGCCCAGAAGAATTGCGTTACCGTGCAAAACTCTTGCTCGCCCGAACCTTTGACGGTTTGGGTGAACTCGAGAATGCCGAAAAGTATTACCGCGAAGCCACCACGTACTTTACCGGCGAGGAAGCCAGGGCGCGTTTGGCGCAGTTTTTGATTGCCCAAAACCGCAAAGATGAGGCTAAAAAGTCGCTCGAGGGTATCTTGCGCAATTACAAGCGCTCTGCGAGTGTTTACCAACGCCAGCAACGCGAGTGGTTTGATCTGGCAGGCAAACTCTTGAAAGACCTTTAAACGATTCGTCTCGAGCGTTCGCTCCAGGCAATGCTCGAGAGCAATAAAATGCCTGCCAGCGCCGCAAAAATGCCAGTGATTTCGCCTGGTTTGGTTGACCAACCGATGCTGCGCCCCAAGCCCTGGTAAATGCTGTTCAGTTGCCCGCTCGAGCGGGCTTCAAAGTATTTGCCGCCAGTGGTGTCGGCAATGTTTTTCAGGATTTCAGGGTCAAAACCGACCATCATGCCGCCGCCCTGAAAATCGATTGAACCGGCGTCCGTGCCAAGCCCGACAGTGTAAACCTTGACATCTTTGTTGCGCACCTCGGCGGCAATCTCGAGCGGTTCGGGTGGACGGTTGTTGCGTCC
>JAYTKL010000244.1:0-1194 GCA_043730305.1 Deinococcales bacterium
TCGAGCGGCACAGTTTTGGTCGAGATTTTTTGCACGTAAGTCCAGGTGGTGTTGGCTGGCACGTCAAATTTGAGGCTTGTTTGAGCAAACGCTTGGCTAAAACCGAGGAGCACGCTGGCAGTAAGGATCAGAGATTTCTTCATCCCGTACAGTTTAAACTGCTTTCTGTTAGAAATTGATGCGGTTCAGATGCTTGGGATGAGTCAAAAGTTGTTCAAGCCTTTATTTAAGCTTGTCGGCTCATGCCCAGGTAAAGTTCTTGAACGCTGTCATTTTCGCGCAATGCTGCGCTTGTACCTTCTAAAACAATCTTGCCATGCTCGAGGACATAGGCGTAATCGGCTATTGCCAAGGCTTTTTTGGCGTTTTGTTCGATCAGCAAGACGCTTGCGCCTGTTGCATTGATTTGTTGTATCGCGTCAAAAACCTCACTAACAAATTTAGGCGCCAGTCCCAAGCTGGGTTCGTCCATCAAAAAGAGTTTTGGGCGGCTCATCAGGGCGCGTCCAAGGGCGAGCATTTGTTGTTCGCCGCCGGAAAGTGTGCCTGCCAGTTGTTTCTGGCGTTCCTCGAGTCTGGGAAAGCGTTTGAATACGTCTAAAATGGTGCTGGCGGCGCTGCTGGTTTGATGGTACGCACCGAGTTTTAGGTTCTCTAAAACCGTCAAGCCTTTGAACATGCCGCGTCCTTCTGGTACGAGTGCAATGCCACTGCGAGCAATGGTTTCGGTGCTGACATGGGTTAAGTTCTGATCAAAAAATTGGATGCCACCGGTTCGTGGTTCATTCTCGAGTAAGCCCATGATGGTTTTTAAGGTGGTGCTTTTTCCTGCACCGTTCGCGCCCAAAAGTGCCACAATTTTTCCTGTGGGTACTTGCAAACTCAGACCGCGCAGCACCAGCGTTTGGCGGTTGTAGCCAGATTCTATATTCTCGAGTTTGAGCATTAGACTGCTCCTTCCCGTAACGTATCGGCTTCTTCACCCAGATAGGCGGCAATCACGGCTGGGTCGTTGCGAATCTCTTGAGGTGATCCGTCGGCAATTTTGCGTCCGTATTCCAGCACGACAATGCGTTCCGCGAGCCTCGAGACCACCCAAATGTCGTGTTCGACCAGCAGGATGGACAAGCCCAATTCTTTTTTGAGTTCCAGCAGTCGCGTCACCAGTTCATCTTTTTCCTCAGAAGTCAAACC
>JAYTKL010000245.1:0-1712 GCA_043730305.1 Deinococcales bacterium
CCACATTCTGGGCGTCTCTCGAGGATTCATGACTGAAAACACCAGCAAACCAACCAGCCCCATCCCACCCGTCAGACGCTCGAGCGCCCGCAATATCCTGACCGTAATGGGCGGCACGCTCTCGAGTCGGGTGCTGGGTTTGTTGCGCCAGACCCTGTTCAATCGTTTTTTTGACACGCAAATCACCGAAGCCTTCACCATTGCCTACCGAGTCCCCAATTTATTTCGGGAACTTCTGGCAGAGGGAGCGCTTTCCAATAGCATCATTCCGGTCTACAAGAACCTAGAACCAAGTGAGCGCAAACAGTTCTCCTCGAGTTTTCTGGCATTGCTGCTGGCGGTCAATTTTGTGATTGTCGGACTGGGTATTTTGCTCGCACCCGTGTTGGTCGAAGCCCTGGCTAAAAAAGCTTCGACTGAGATTAAAGACACCGCGATCATGTTGGTGCGGATTGTCATGCCGTTCTTGGCAGGCATTTCGTTCAGTGCGCTGGCAATGGGTTTGCTGAATGCCGAAGAAAAGTTTTCGGCAACCTCTTTTGCGCCGCTCGCCTTTAACGTCATTTCGATTTTGGGATTTGTGCTGTTTCCCAACAACGCCGTCATGCTCGGCTGGGGCACAACCATTGGCGGATTCGCGCAGTTGCTGGTGCAAATCCCAAGTTTGAGGCGTTTTGGTTTGATGCCCGGTTTGAGCACCGTCTGGCATCCTGGCTTAACCAGGGCGTTGCGTTTGATGGGTCCGTTCGCGTTCACCACCAGCGTCCGACAGTTTCTGGCAATCATCCTGACCAATTTGCTGGCAGGTTTTCCCAAAGGCACGATCACCGGTTTTGGCAACGCCGAAGTGATTTTTTTGATGTTCCAAGGTTTGTTTGCCGTCTCACCCGCCACCGCCGCTTACCCGCGCATGAGCGAATTTGCGGCGCAAAAAGATTGGGCGCAATTTCGTGAAACCCTCGCCAATTACGCCAGATTGGTCTTGTTCTTATCGGCTGGGGTCAGCGCCATGATGTTCGTGCTCGGTCCAAGCATGGTCTCGAGCGTGATCGAACTGAGCGGCAGAATCAGTGACGACAAATACCTGCCCACCCTGGCGTTCATGCCGTCGTTCGCGCTGGCAATCGCGCCGTGGGGATTGGTGCAACTTTTGACTCGAGCTTTTTACGCCCGTGAACGGACTCGAGATGCGGTGGTCATCAGCGTGGTGGCGTTTGCCATGAACACAGTGTTGTACATTTTGCTTGCCCCGCAAGGTTTTGCCGTCATGAATTACGCCACCGCGATTACGGGTTGGGTCATGGTTGGCGTGTACGTGGCGGTGCTGGTCAAGCAAATTGATTTCAACTGGAAAAAACTGGTCGGTCACAGTTTAAAAGTGGCACTCGCCGCCGTGATTGCCGCGTTGGTTGCCAGTTTTGTCTCGAGCCTGATTCCGCTTTCTCGAGGGGCGATCAATGGCGTTCTGCATTTGGTGGTGGCTGGTGGTTTGGGAATGCTGGTTTACGTTGTGATTTGCAGTCTTTTGCAGGTGCAAGAGGTCGCAGGGTTGAGGCGTAGGTTCTTGAAGCGTTAATCCTCGAGTTCAATCCCTGCGTTCCAAGTATGCTTCGAGCTTCCCCAGCGCTTCGGGCATGTTGGAACGCCCATAACTCATGCGGACGTGCTGTGGTTGATCGTAGACGCCACCAGGTAGCAACAAGACACCCGTT
>JAYTKL010000246.1:0-1221 GCA_043730305.1 Deinococcales bacterium
ACTTAAGGCTCTCGTGCCTCACACCGTTGCGGTACAGTGCTGGAATCTCACCAGCTTCCCCACTTTAAACTCGAGCTACTCGCCTCGAGCACCAGACCACTGAAGCCTACACCGACATTAAGAGCACGGTCAAGAAAAATGTTGTGGTGCTTTATGGCGTAAACTGCGGTTCACCGTGAAACATAAATTTGCCAATCTGTATCGAAATTGCATATGAAAACTTGAAAGCTTGAAGCTTAAAATAGGTTTTATGACACGGGTATCGCAGACTGAATTTATCAAACAAATCGCTACTCAGCGTGTTATTCCCTTATCTTTATTTCGTACCGACAAAATTTCGTATTAAAAAATTCGCCGATGTCACGCAATTCAAATCCCGCATTTTCGTACAGCGCTCTTAGGTTTGGTTCATCGCGGCAATCGAGCCTCAAATAATTGCGCTTCCGTCGCCGTACCTCGAGCTTGGCAAATTCGATCAGGGCTTGAGAAACACCTGACCCTCGAGCGTCGAGACTGACGGCGAGCTTGTGGATAAAGAGACTTTCGGACTTTGGAACGTCTGACCAAAACGCTTGATCCTCGAGTTGCAAGTACATCGTGCCAACGGCTTTATTGTCCCGAAATGACAGGTGCAGCTCGCCAGAATCCACCAAAGGCTCGAGCAAATCAGGGCTGAACTTCTCAGGTCGCCAGCGCAGTTCGCCCGTCTGTGCCAGCCAATGTGCAGCCTCAATCAAAATGCTCGAGGCTGCCGCAATGTCGTTGTTGGTTGCGAGTCTAATTTCAAGAGCCATGCAATCATCATAAACTGGGTGAATGTTTGAGATTCACACGCTCGATTTGAAACTTCGCGGCTCGAGCAACGCGCTGGCGGCACACGTCATCAAGACTGATCAGGGCAGCATTCTGGTCGATTGCGGACCCGAAAGTACCTTGCACAATTTGTATTCCGAACTCGAGCGGGTGCAGGCTCGAGATTTGAAATACTTGCTGCTGACCCACATTCACCTTGACCATGCTGGCGCGGCGGGAAGGTTGTCTCGGGAATTGGATTTGACGGTTTTTGTTCATGCCAGGGGCGCAAAACACTTGCAAGACCCAACGCGGCTGCTTGCCAGTGCCAAACAAATTTTTGGCGACCGCATGACCGAAATCTGGGGAAACATCGAACCCGTCAAAAACCTCGAGATTCTGAATGGAGGAGAGCGGCTCGAATTGTGC
>JAYTKL010000247.1:0-10822 GCA_043730305.1 Deinococcales bacterium
TATACACAGCCGTCTTGAGCGTGACGCTCGAGACGCCCCTGGTCGGGCGCGAACGATTTGGTGACACCAGACGACCCATCATATTTGGTAGTACGTTGAGAGTCGCAGCTTTGGATGTTGAAGCTTAAACCCTAAAGTAAAGGCGTCCACCGGAGCGCAAATAACCTACTTTTCCACTTGGGTCACGCAAAAACTCGAGCTTGTTTCCCTTCCCGTCGCCCTCGAGCACCAGAACACGATCACCTGGAATAAAAGTACATTTGGCATCGGGAGGAGGCGGCGTGACAATACTGGTCACTCCCGAATAATTGCCAGGAATCACATGCCGTATCAGGTTGTCAGCCTCGAGTTTGAATTCGATCACTGTTCCAAAGTTGGTGTCGCGGTACGCTCCCAAAAATGGCTCGAGTTCTGCCGCCGTTAAAGTCAAATGCTCGGGTTCTGGGTTTTGCAAGCCAAGGATGTGTTGGTGAATAAAACCGATCATCTCGGCGTTCAGGGCGCGTCCCTTTTCGGCATTGGTCAGAATTGTCCAGGCAAAGTTTCGGTCTGGCGCAAGGTAAAATTCTGACATCTGCCCGTTGGTCGCGCCGCCGTGACGCACCAGTTTTGTCCCCGCAAGATCGTGAACAAACCAACTGACCGCGTGCATCGCGCCGTTCGCACCCTTCACGGTCGGCGTTTGCATTTCAATCATTGATTCGCTCGAGAGCAACCTCTTACCATTTGCAGTCATGCCGTCGCCCAAATGAAATTGCGCGTATTTGAGTTGGTCAATCACACTCGAGTTGATGCGCCCAACGCTCGAGGTGTTGCGTGCCAGCGCCCAAGGTTGAGAAACCTGCACTTCACCGTGCTCGTCCACAAAATGCCCGACTGCAAAACGCTCGAGCATCGCATCGCTTGGGAAGTACGAACTGTGCGTCATCCCGAGCGGTTCAAGCACATATTCTCGAGCCACGGCTTCAAAGGTTTTTCCAGTCACAGCCTCGACCACGCGCCCCGCCAGACCAAACGCGGCGTTGTTGTAATGCCAGACCTCACCAAGTGGGGTCAATTGCGGCAAGTCACGCATTTTTTGCACGTACAACTCGAGCGCATCTTCGCCGTCACCCGTGTTCACGAACAAATCCCCAGCCCAACCCGCCGTGTGGTTCAACAAATGCCACACCGTGACCCGAGCCGCGACATCCGAATCCGATAACTCGAGATTGGGTAAATAGGTTTTAACGGGCGCATCAAGCTCGAGTTTGCCCTGCTCAGCCAGCATCATGATGACGGTGGCGGTCACGGTTTTGCTGGTCGAACCAATCTGAAAGGTGGTGTCGGTGGTCACTGGCAGCGGGTTGCTGATGCTGGTGACACCAAACCCTTCAGCGAACCACTGCCCGTCTTGAATGATGCCGAGCGCCAGCCCAGGCACTTGAAATGCCTTCATGCCTTCACGAATTTTGGTTTGCAAATCTGGAAAACCTGAGAAATCCTGAATTTGATTCATGATCTATCGTACACAATCACTCGAAAAATGACCGCACGTCATGCCGATTTGGAGATGAAAGCTGTTGTTTTCGGCTCGCGGATAACTGGTATAAATCTTTTATGACCAACTCAAGCGATCCTTTTCGTCCTGGTTTTCATTTCACTCCGCCGCAACATTGGATCAACGACCCGAATGGTTTGGTATTTTTTGCGGGCGAATACCATCTGTTTTTTCAGCACAACCCGTTTGGCAATGCTTGGGGGCACATGAGTTGGGGTCATGCTGTTAGCACGGACATGCTGCATTGGAAGCACTTGAGTGTGGCAATACCCGAAACGGACGGCATCATGGCGTTTTCGGGTTGCGCGGTGGTGGACTGGCGCAACTCGAGCGGCTTTGGTATAAACGATCAACCGCCGTTGGTGCTTGTTTTTACCGGTCAAAACGATGCCATCATGCGGCAAGATCAGCGCCTTGCATTCAGCACCGATCACGGACGCACTTGGGAGTTGTTTGAAGGCAATCCTGTGCTTGACATTGGCATTCAAGATTTTCGTGATCCCAAAGTCTTGTGGCACGAAGCCAGCCAAAAATGGGTCATGGTCGTGGTGCTTGCCGACCAACTGAAAGTCAGTTTTTACGCTTCACACGATCTCAAAACTTGGGTGCATCAGAGCGATTTTGCGCCGCCCAACACCACGGACAGGTTGTGGGAAGTGCCTGAATTGTTCGAGTTAAAAATCGGTTTCTCGAGCGACAGCCGTTGGGTTTTGAAAGTTGATGCCTTCCCCAACAATCCTCTGGGTCGCATCGCAGGACGGTATTTCGTTGGGCGCTTTGATGGTGTGCAATTTGTCCCTGACCACCTCGAACTTGAACCAAACTGGCTGGATTTTGGCGAGGATTTTTACGCCGCCATTTCCTGGTCGGATGTTCCCGACGGGCGCAGAATTTGGTTGGGTTGGATGAGCAACTGGAATTACGCCCGCGAAACCCCGACGCGCCCGTGGCGCGGCGCAATGACCATCCCGCGCAGCCTGAGGCTCGAGGAGGTCGCGGGAAGGTTGCGCTTGGTGCAAGAACCCGTCCGTGAACTCGAGGCACTGCGAGGGCGTTTGTACAGCCTGCCAGCAACATCATTTACCGAAGGCAGCACAGGGCTTGAAGTCACAGGTACAAAACTCGAGATCATTGTGACCTTCAAAGCCAAAACAGCCACAGAATTTGGCTTAAAAGTTCGGGTCGGTCAGGACACGTTTACAACCATCGGTTACAACCTCGAGCGACAAGAATTGTTCGTTGACCGCAGACAATCGGGTAAAGTTGATTTCAGTGAGCACTTCGCAGGAAAACACGCCGCACCACTCACGCTCGAGGATGATGAACTGAAACTGCGTGTGTTTGTGGATCAATCATCGGTTGAAGTGTTTGCACAAAATGGTCAAATTGTCATCACAGAACTGATTTATCCCAATCCTGACAGCGACGGACTCGAGCTTTACGCCATTGGCGGAAGTGTCGAAGTCAGTGGACAGATTTGGGAGTTGAACTCGAGTATGGAAACCTAAAATCCAACAAAAAAGCTCGAGACAAAATCCTCGAGCTTTGGAATTCAGAACTGAAATTATCCTTTGACGCTGCCCGCCAGCATTCCACGCACGAAGTAACGTTGGAATCCAATAAAGACTGCCATTGGAATCGCCATCGAAACGAACGCGCCAGCGGTTAAAAGCGTCCAGTTTGCGCCGTAAATACCAATCATGTTCAGAATTCGTTGCGGCAGTACAGTCACGTTTTGTTTGTCACCCAGGAACACCAATGGAATCAGCACGCCGTTCCAAACCCATAAGAATTGAAAGATGGCAAACGATGCAAAGGCGGGAATGCTCAAAGGCACAACCAATTTGCTGAACATGACTGGGTGCGATGCACCGTCGATCACGGCAGACTCGAAAACTTCCCTGGGCAGGGTCACGATGTAATTGTAAAGCAGGTAGGTCGCCAGGGGTAAACCAAAACCAGTGTTGGCAAGCCAAACCCCAAGGAATGTACCGTTTAAACCCAGCACGCGGTAATCGCGTAAAATTGGGATCAGGGACATTTGCAAAGGCACAACCAGCAGGGCAACAAGAATCATAAACAAGATTTTGCGTCCTGGAAAGGTCATCCAGGCAAAAGCATAGGCGGCAATTGCCGCCAAGAAAATCGGAATCACCGTCGAAGGCACTGCCATGATGATGGTGTTCACAATGGCTTGATTGAGGTTGATCGTGCCTGCCGTATTGCTCGCCTCACCGCCACCGGTGCCAAGGACTGCAACATAGTTCTGCAAGGTAAAATTGGTATTGCCAGTAAAGACCGTCCACCAGCCGCTGTTCGAGGCGTCATCGGGTAAACGAATTGAAGTGATCAACAATCCCAAGGTTGGAATTGTCCAGACCAAGGCTATCAAAACCAGAATGCCGTAGACGAAGAATTTGGATGTTGGACTCAGTTCGCTGACGTTAAGTGATTTGCGCTTTTTACCAATCATGGTTCACTCCTTTCTGGCTCGAGTTTAAAAGCCTTTGGCTTCCTTGCCAAAATCTCGAACGTTGAAATACACCACGGGCAAAACCGCGATCAAAAGCACGATTGCCACTGCCGCGCCGCGTCCGTAATTAAAACTTCGGAACATTTGGGTGTATTGCTCGTTGGCAATGACTTGCGTGCCGAAGTTACCGCCGGTCATACCAAAGACAATATCAAAAACTTTCAAGGTCGAAATCACAATTGTGGTCGTGACCGAAATGATCGTGACCTGAATGTAAGGGATGGTGATCTTAAAAAACGATTCCAATTCTGTCGCGCCGTCAATGCGTGCCGCCTCGAGTAACTCGGAGGGCAAACCTTTGATCGCGGCGGCAAAAACCACCAGGGCAAAACCGGTTTGCATCCAAATCAAAATCACCACCAACAGGTACGTGTTGATGCTTCGAGAGATCATGAAGGCAACCGGGTCTGCGCCGAAAACCCCGCCAATGGAGTTGAGCAAACCGATCTGGTTAGCCCCTGCGGGTGCATACTGGTAGACCAATTTCCAAATCACGGCTGCGCCAACCATGCTGATCGCCATGGGCAAAAACACCAGGGTTTTGACGCTGACTTCAAAACTTGGTCGGGTACGATCCGACAACGCGGCGATCAACAAACCGAGCACCACGCTTAAACCACCGCCGAAAATGATCCAGATCAAATTGTTTTTAAAACTCTCGAGCATGGCAGGACTGGTGAAGGCATAAACATAGTTCTGTAAGCCAACAAATTTAATCGAATCCGAATCGAGCAAACTGAGCCAGAAGGTGCGAAAGGTTGGAATCAACAGGTAATAAAACACCATGCCTAACGCAGGGGTGGCAAACACCCACGGCATGATGCCTTGGCGGTATTTGCCAGGTAGCAAATCGACAATTGAAGTGACCAGCACGAACAACAACCAAATACCACCAATACCCCAAAGTAAGGAAACGATAAAAATAATCCACGGGTTGGCTGTGCCTTCGCGCAAAAACAAAAACACTTGGTAATAGACAAAAAGCGTGACAACCAATGCCGCGATCAAACCGAGCATCACGGGTGTTTTGGACGGGGCGACTGGACTCGAGTTTGCCTTGACCATGGCTTCCTCCGATGCAAATGGGGCGAGGGTTTGAACCCCTCGCCCCTCGAGTTTACAGCAGTTTACTTCTTGTATGCAGCGTCAATATCATTCAAAACTGAATCAAGCGTACCGCCGCCTGTGACCCAATCGGTTGTACCCTTCCAGAAGGCTTGGTTGACAGCCGATGGCATGGCGTCCGAGGCATCAAAACGAGCCGATTTGGCGGACAAGATGATCTCAGCAAAGCTGCGCTCGATCTTGTTCTTATAGGCGTCGAGGTTTTGGTCTTTGTGTGGGAACAGACCGCCGCCGAGTTTTGACCAAGCGTCAGCCGAAGCGCCCGTGGCAAGGAATGACATGAATTTTTGAACTTCAGGACGGTTCTTGCCTTTAAACATCACGAATTGGTCGCCGCCAACTTCTAAAGTTTGTGGCAATTTGGTGTTGATCATTGGCAGTACAAACACGCCAACTTTGTTGTCGAGATCTTTTTTGATGTCGTCTTGCAAGAAATCGGTGGCGAAGCTGCCCTGCATGTGCAACCAGCACTGTGGTGCTTTGGTGAACAAGCCCTTTGCCGAATCCAGGAAACTGGTGGCGGCGATTGAACCACGCCCGCCGTAGACTGCCTTCGGGTTGCCCCAGATGCTGTCTAAAATTTTGAAGGCGTTGCGAACTTGTTCGGAGTTGAAGTTGACTTTGCCGGTGATCCAGTTGTCATAAACTTTGGTGGTTTGGGTGCGCAGCATGATGTTTTCGATCCAGTCGGTGGCGACCCAACCGGTTGCACCGCCCGATTCCATACCGACGCACCAAGGCGCGGCTTTGGAGCTTTCCATCGATTTGGTCAGGGCTTGCAGTTCGACCCAGGTCTTGGGCACTTTGTAACCGGCACCCTCGAAGGCGGCTTTGTTGTAGAACACCAAACCTTTGACGTTGACGCGGTGGAACACGCCGTACAGTTTACGATCATCACCGCGACCAAGTTCGCCCCAAGCTGGCGAGTAATTGCTTTTGATCAGGGCTGCGGTAGGCGATGCAACTGGAACGAGTGCGCCTTTGGAAGCGAGGTCTTTCATGACGCCCGGTTGCGGAATTGCGGCAATATCTGGGTAGTCACCGCTTTGAACGCGCACGTTCAAAACCGTATTGAAATCGGCGCTGCTGCCGTAATTGACTTTGATGCCTGGGTTTTTGGCTTCAAAGGCATCAATCACCGCTTGAAATTTTGTAGCTTCAGGACCACTGAATGCACCAAAAATGTTGATGGTTTTGGCTTGTTGTGCCAAAGCGAGCGTGGCGAGGCTTGCCGTAACCAGGGTCACTGCAAAGGCTGTTTTGGTGTGCTTCATACTTCCTCCTTGCCCCGAAGGGCACAAGCGCTGTCTGTACGAACCCCAATGTCCGCCCAAACTGCATACCCCTCGAGCGAAATTCTCGAGAAATATTATTTTTCGTAAACGCTTACGAAAACCATAATCCTTGAAAGTTCGATTGTCAAGTCTTGAAATTTAGAAAATTCATTCCCAGCAAAATCCCTCGAGTCTGAAAATTTTGACAAACCACCGAAATCATCGTTATGGTAGGCACGAAAGCGTTTACGAAAAATAATTCCAATCTTGGCACAGGGTTGCCCAAGCGGTCTTGTCCGATCACGTTCATCAATTTATGAGCAAAGCGAGCCTCATGTCCAAACTCACGATCCATGACATTGCCAAACACGCTGGCGTCAGCACTGGAACAGTTTCCAGGGCTTTGAATGGACGCTTTGGGGTCAGTGCCGCCACCAGAGACCGGGTTTTAAGCGTGGTCAGCGAACTCGGTTACGTCCCAGACCCCGACGCCAGACAACTCGCCAAAGGCTCGAGAACCGTGATTGGGATTACGCGCTTTTCCGAAACCTCGTTGCGCAATGCGTATTACACCTTGCTGCTCGATTTGATCCAGGAGGCATTGGTCGGCGCGGGTTACGCCGTACGAATTTTAGACACCAAAGACGTTGCCCGTCCGGGCGTGGCGGGCATGATCGTGCCTGGCGTATACCTGGCAGACCCAAGGTTTGAAGAACTGCGCTCTCATGACCGACCGTTTGTGGTCATTGGGGAAATGCCGCCCGAATACACCTGGGTCGAGGTGGACAACCGCAGCGGAATGCGTCAAGCCATCACACACCTGCTGGGGCTTGGACACAAACGCATCGTTCACATGACCGGCAGCCCCATTGGGCAAACCGCGCAGCTTCGCCTCGAGACGTACCAGAACGTCATGACGGAGGCAAACCTCGAGCCTAGCCCCGAACTGATTCTGGATGGACGCTTCACTCAACTCGGAGCGTACCGCGCCATGCAACGCGCACTGACACAAAAGCTCGAGTTTAGCGCCGTGGCTTGCGCCTCCGACGAGATGGCATTCGGTGTTCTGGCAGCTTTAGAGGATGCAGGATTAAACGTTCCCAACGACATTTCCGTGACTGGCTTCGACGACCTGCCCTTGCACGACACCATCGAGCACCTGCCACTCACCACCGTTCATCAACCCATGCGTTTAATCGGACACACCGCCGCACAATTGATGCTCGAGCTGCTGGAAGGCGCAGCCCCACGCGGGGTGTTACTGCCGACAAACCTGGTAACTCGAGCCTCCACGGCAGCCGTGCGCCAAGCTCAAACAGCATAAAAAAAGTGACCCGAGAAACCTCGAGCCACCTTCTTTTCCTGGGTTGTTATTTGCTCTTGCGGTACGAACCACCGAAGCGTTTGGTGAATTTCTCCACGCGACCCTCGGTGTCCAAAAAGCGTTGCTGACCTGTCCAGTACGGGTGAACGCCGCTCCAAACGTCAACGTTGATTTCGGGTCTGGTCGAGAATGTTTCCATCACAACTTCGCCGTTGTAAATGATCTTGCACGGAATCAACTTCGGGTGAATATCAGCCTTCATAAAGCCTCCAGTGCCCAACGATTGCCGACCGTTGGGGAGTGAGCCGCATTTCGCGGCAGCCGTAGAAGTGTACGGGTTTAAAGCCAAACAGTCAACCAAAAAACAAAATTGCGAGCTGGGAACAAATAAAAACCTGCACTCGAGCTTAAATTAAACCATGGACTCGAGAATCGTAATCTTGCTGCATTTGATTGCCACCGTGTTCATGACGGGCGTGATCTGGATTGTTCAAATACTGCATTACCCACTTTTTAACATGGTCGGACGCGAGAATTTCGCGGCTTACGAGGCAGCCCACACCAACCTGATCACCGTGGTCGTGATGCCCGCCATGTTGCTCGAGCTTATTTTGACCGCCATGATTTTCTTTGTGCCGCCTGCCAGTGTTTCCTCGAGTTTGAACTGGTTAAACGCCGTCTTGTTGGGCATCATCTGGTTTTCGACAGCCTTCTTGCAAGTCCCGCAACACAGTATCCTGGCTGGCGGCTTTGATGAAAAAGCCTACCGAACACTGGTCAACTCGAACTGGATTCGTACCGTTGCCTGGAGTGCCAAAGCTGTGATTGCTACGGTGATGGTCTGGTTAATGCTCAAAATCTGAACTCGAGTTTTATGTCCCCCAAAGTTCTGGTACACTGCACCCCTATGTCTATCGAAAGAACTTACGCAATGGTCAAGCCCGACGGCGTGCGTCGCGGGCTTGTTGGTGAAATCATCTCTCGGCTCGAGAAAAAAGGTTTTAAAATCCTGGCGCTCAAGCAAATGGTCATTTCCAAAGAACTTGCTGAAAAGCACTACGGCGAGCACCACGGAAAGCCATTCTTTGACGGTCTGGTGAACTTTATTACCTCCGGTCCAGTGGTTGCCATCGCCGTCGAGGGCGAAGCCGCCATCTCGAGTTGGCGCATCATGATGGGCGCAACCCGTCCCTGGGATGCCGCCCCAGGCACGATTCGCTCTGATTTTGCCACCACCGTGGACGAGAACGTTTCACATGGCAGCGACAGCGTTGAGAGCGCCGCTCGAGAATTGGGTTTGTTTTTTCCAGAGCTTTAAGGTTTTCTACCCTCACCCCCGACCCCTCTCCCAACATCAGGAGAGGGGAGTTTTGTTGCTCTACACGTGTAACTCAAGGGTTTTGTCCTTCTCCCGCTGGCGGGAGAAGGTGTCAGCGAAGCTGACGGATGAGGGTGGCAGGAGTTGCTGACCTGACAAAAATACACATGCGTCTCGCCCATACCTTTACTGCCCCATCGTCTCGAGTTCGCACAATTTTGCAATGCGTTCCTTGGCGGTCTCGAGTCCCATGTCTTCCAGGGTTTTGAAAGCTTTTGTGACGGTGTTCAAATCGAGTTCGCTGGAATTCCAGGCGGCAGTGAGTTGCGCCAGGTCTTGTAGCACGCTTTTTTGGGATTCTTTAAAAAACATTTTTGCGACCTCGCTGGTTGCGGCAAAAGCGGGCGGTTGAGCCTCGAGCACTTCGACGCGCACGGCGGCAAGGAGCTGCATAAAGGTTTGGTCGAAGCGTTTGCGAATATCTGGGTCTACGGTCATGCTTGAAGTGTACTGGTTTTAAAGTTGAACGTTTTGTGACCTGATCTCGAGTGATGGTTCTTTGCGGGGTTTGCGAGCAGAATTGGAAAGCATGATTTGGGCAAAAGCGCCGTTGATTCGAGCCAACCAATTCAGCAATGGTACAGAAATAAACGTTAATGCCAGACCGATGGCGAAAGCAATCGCAGCGTTCTCGAGCGAATCGATTCTGAATCTGTAACCATCTATTTCGAGCATCGAAACGTCAAGTTTTGTTAAGAGCAACACGGGCGAAAGCACCAAACCAATGTCCAAAGCAAGCAACACAATCGTGATGATGCTCGAGATCAAACCGAATGGAAATTTGAGGATCAGGTACGTGATTTCTTTCCAGGTGCCGATTGAGATCAATTGTTGCCAGAAGCGTCCAAGCCAGGTTTTGGCAGAACGTGGTTGCGCCTCGTAACTAATGGTACGGTTGAGCAGCCCCTCGAGCAACCATCGTTCGAACCGAGCGAACGCACCCGCCATGACAAGTGTGGCGTACAACACGGGCAATCCCAGCCAGACCAACACCAGGGGCACGCCAAGGACAAAGCCAACAATTAACATCACAAAGTACAAAATCCCGAACGGTAAACCCAGCAGCAAATACGTGATGCTCGAGAGAATTTGATCGTCAGAATCGATTTCGTTGGGGATCACAGAGACAACTTTGCGTTTCAAACTTGGGCGCGTCCGAAGTGGCAGTTGCTCTGCCCCCTCGAGCGGCAAACTGACCCGAAATTCTGCGCCGCCGCCTTGGGCATTGCGAGCCAAAATAATGCCGCCGTGGGCTTCGACCACGGCTCGGACGATAGCCAAGCCCAAGCCTGACCCGCCAGAGGCACGGTTTCTCGAGGAGTCCACACGGTAAAAACGCTCGAAGATTTGCTCTATGGCATCACTCGGAATGCCAACGCCAGAGTCGCGCACGGTCAGTTCGGCGCTGAGTTCTCGGGCTTCCAAGTTGACGCGCACAAAACCGTCTTCGGGTGTGTGACGCAGCGCATTCTCGAGCAAATTGCCGAGCACCTGATGGTAACGGTTTGGGTCGAGTTTCACCTCGAGCTGATCTGGGGTGGCAACTTCCAGGCGCACACTTTTTTCGCCAGCCCTGGCTTCAAAACTGGAAACGATGCTGCGGGTTAAACCTGCCAGGTCAATGGTTTGGAGTTGCAAGGATAATTTT
>JAYTKL010000248.1:0-13600 GCA_043730305.1 Deinococcales bacterium
ACATCAACTTATTTTGTGGTGATGGCGGTGGGTGAATTCAAACTTAAAGATCAAGGTAAAGTTGGCAACGTTCGGGTTCGTCATTATCTTGCGTCTCAAACGACGGGTGTCATGCGTCAGGCAATCCTCGAGACACCGAACATCATCACGTTTTTTGAAACCAAACTTGGCACGTATCCATTTCCTGAGGTTGGCGTGCTGACCGTCAACAATGACCTTGGTTTCGGACTCGAGACTCAATCGTTGGTGACTTTACCACCCTCGTTTGGACCCGATATTGATTTAACCATTGAAATTGTGGCGCACGAGTTGGCTCATCAATGGTTTGGGGCGTATGTGACGTTTAAAACCCACAAAGACATCTGGGTTCATGAAGGTTTTGCCGAGTATTTTGGTTGGTTGTTCACCGATTTTCGGGCTGCGGATCAGGGACAGACTTTAAAGGCGCAAATTAAAGATGTTTACCCCAATCTTGTGGCAGGAAGCGCTGTTGCTGACATGAGCAAATCCCAGTTTCTCGAGCGTTTGCGCGGATTTCGTTACGGCGAAGCGGTCATGGTTGGCAAGACCCTCGAGCGAGCCTTGTTTCTGATGTTTGAGGGCACACTGCCCAAGAAATTTCAGGATGAGGTGTTGGCAAAATTTCCGCAAGGGGCAACGATCAAACAAATCGCCGATGTTGTTCAAACCTGGACGTTTAGCAAAGTGCGTTTGGGAACGCCGTCCCGTATCGAATTGATCCCTTTAACGGGCAAACCAGCGATTGAAGTACCAGCAAGCTCTGGTATTTTTACGCCTCCAGGGACGCTCAAAACTGGCGATGATCTTTTTAATGATGGCGTTTATTTGCGCGGTGCAATGACGCTGCACGCGCTGCGTTTAAAAATTGGCGACGAAAAATTCTTTGGACTGCTTCGCTCTTACCTCGAGAAATTTAAGTTCAGCAACGCCAGCGTTGAGGATTTTGTGAATTTGACCCTCGAGTATGCCGGAACTGAAGCCAAGACGCTGCTCGAGCATTGGTTGTTCGATGCGCAGTGCCCAGACTTTCCCGAGCTTGGTTTGTTCGCCAAAGATTTTAAACTGGGTATCGTTTTTTAATTTCAGTTGTTCAAATCAAACTCGAAACTCGAGTTTCGTGCCTTTCACAAGTGGATTTAAAGTTAAACTCGAGTACAAAAAAGCCTGGGGTTGACCGCCCATCAACGTCTAATTGTGCTCGAGCTTCTTACTTTTCATGTCTCGTGTGCTACCCTACCCGCGTGCATGATCTCGAGCGAGGGTCGTTCGAGAATTTTTTGAACCAATGCCAAAATCTGGTGTTGGGTGTCTCCGGAGGGGGAAGTCCTTGTCAAAAACCTTAATTATTGTGGAATCGCCTGCGAAGGCTAAAACCATCTCGAAATTTCTGGGTGCGGGTTATGTGGTCGAGTCAAGCTTTGGGCATATTCGTGACCTGCCACGCAACGCCGATGAAGTTCCAGCCAAGTACAAAGGCGAGCCTTGGGCGCGATTGGGTATTGATGTCAACAATGACTTCGCACCCTTATATGTGGTCAATGCCGACAAACGTCAGCAAGTCGCCAAACTCAAAGCTCTTTTGAAAGACTCGAGCGAAGTGATTCTGGCAACAGACGAAGACCGCGAGGGTGAAGCGATAGCCTGGCATTTGCTGGACGAACTCAAACCCAAAGTGCCGATCAAGCGCATGGTCTTTCACGAAATCACCAAAGAAGCCATTCTAAACGCCATCAAAAACCCCAGATCTGTAGACGAGAACTTGGTGCAAGCCCAAGAAACCCGTCGGGCTTTGGATCGCTTGTACGGTTTTGAAGTCTCGCCCGTGTTGTGGAAGAAAGTCAAACCGCAACTCTCGGCGGGACGTGTGCAGAGTGTGGCAACGCGCTTGTTGGTCGAACGCGAACGTGAACGCATGGGCTTTACACCCGCCAGTTGGTGGGACATTGACGCCAAATTTGAAACCTTGAAACGCGAAGAATTTCCCGCCAGCCTGATCGAACTCGAGGGAAAACGCCTGGCGCTTGGTAAAGATTTTAATCCCAAAGGTGAGTTTGTCGGCGGCGACAAAATTGTGCGCCTCAATGAACTCGAGGCTCGAGGTTTGGCAGCCAGTTTGAAGGGTGCAAATTTTAAGGTCTTGAGCACTGAAGAAAAACCGTTCACGCAACGACCTTACGCACCGTTTATCACCAGTACCTTGCAACAAGAAGGTGGGCGCAAACTGAACTTCACCGCCCAGCGCACCATGAGAACCGCGCAGCGCTTGTACGAGGGCGGTTACATCACTTACATGCGTACCGACAGCACCAGCCTATCCAAAGAGGCGCTCAACGCTGCCAGGGAGCAAGTGCGTGACCTTTACGGCGAGAGTTTCTTGCACCCAACCCCGCGCACCTACGAGAAAAAAGTCAAGAATGCCCAGGAGGCACACGAAGCCATCCGACCCGCCGGCGAAAAATTTCGCACGCCACAAGCATTAAAAGGCGAACTGGGCGAGGACGAATGGAAAGTCTACGACCTGATCTGGAAACGCACCGTGGCATCACAGATGGCGGACGCTCGAGGGCGCAGACTGGCTGTGCGCATTGGAGCAAACGCCAGCGATGGTCGCGCAGTGGTTTTTGCCGCATCGGGTAAAACCATTGACTTTGCAGGGTTCTTACGCGCTTACGTCGAAGGTTCG
The DNA here is from genome assembly GCA_043730305.1 of Deinococcales bacterium. Classification (GTDB taxonomy): domain Bacteria; phylum Deinococcota; class Deinococci; order Deinococcales; family JAAFIG01; genus JANXTZ01. The sequence goes on from JAYTKL010000248.1 coordinate 2,705, forward strand.
GACGACCCAGAAGCCGCACTCGAAGACCGTGAAATCAACCTGCCAGCTTTGGCACAAAATGACCGTGTGACCGACAAAAACCTCGAACCTAAAGGTCACACCACCCAAGCCCCAGCTAGGTTCACCGAAGCATCGTTGGTGCAGGCGCTCGAGGAAAAAGGCATTGGACGCCCGAGCACGTATGCCAGCATCATTCAGACCATTCAAGACCGTGGTTACGTCTTCAAGCGCGGCACAGCTTTAATCCCGACTTTTATTGCGTTCTCGGTGGTCACATTGCTCGAGAAACACTTTACCAAACTGGTGGATTACAGCTTCACCGCCAAACTCGAGGATGACCTTGACGGTATCGCCAACGGCGAGCAAAAACGCAGCCCGTACCTGAACAACTTTTACTTTGCACCCGAATCTGGTCTTAAACCCATGATTGCCGAAAACCTCGAACGCATTGACCCTCGAGCCATCGCCACCATTTTTATCCCGCGTCTTGAAGGCAGTGGCATTGAAGTTCGGGTTGGACGGTACGGCAGTTTCATGCAGCGCGGCGACCAAAAAGGCAATATCCCCGAGGATTTCCCACCAGATGATCTGACGCTCGAGAAAGCCGAAGAGTTACTAACTCAAAAATCCAACGAACGCGAGTTGGGCATTGACCCGCACTCGAGCATGACCGTCAGCGCCAAATCTGGACGCTTCGGACCTTACGTCAGCCTCGGCAACCCTGGCGAGGTCGGCGTGAAAAATGCCAGCCTGTTCCCGACTGACAAAATTGAAGACATCACACTCGAGCACGCCCTAAAACTTTTATCACTGCCCCGTTACGTTGGGGTTTCTCAAGGCGAGGAAGTCTGGGCGTTCAACGGCAAATTTGGACCGTACATCAAACGCGGCGGGCAAGAAGACAAAGGCGACTCGAGAACCATTGGCACGCACGACGAACTGTTCAGCATTACGCCAGAACAAGCCGAAGAAGTCTTTGCCCAACCCAAAACTAGGGGTCGTGCCGCGCCAAAACCACCTGCCAAAGTCTTTGAATTTGAAGACCGCAAACCCATCGAACTGCGCGACGGGCGATTTGGACCGTATCTGTCCGACGGTGAAATGAACGCCTGGTTACGCGCTGGAGATCGCCCAGATGACCTTGACGCAGACCGCGCTCGAGATATTTTTAACGAACGCGCCAAACTGCCAAAAGGCAAACCCGCCAAAAAGACCCCCACAACCAAAACGGCGGCAACCAGCAAAACCAAAGCCAGTGCTTCAAAAACCGCAACTCGAGCCACCAAAACCACCACCAAAAAAGCCCCAACTCGAGCCGTGAAAAAAGTTAGCAAACCCAAAGTTGCCAAAGTCTCAGTTGCCAAAACCCCAAGCGAAAAACCCGCCTGGACTGAACTCGAGCCTTTCGCGCAAACGTTTGACCCGACCACCGCGCAACTCTTAAAACTGGTCAACGGACAAGGCGTGAAAATGGCGGAAGCCGCCACGCAATTGCGGATTACCCCAGAAGACGCCATGAGCCGATTCAGGGCATCAAACTTTAAATTGTACAACCTCTACCGTAAATCTCGAGCCGCCAGCGTTTGAAGTGATTGTAAAATTGCTTGTCCCAGAAATAAAAATAGGCAATTTCTCTGCTCTCATCCCCAACCCTTCTCTCAACATCGAGAGAAGGGAGTTTAATTGAATTCTAGGAATACTGAAAAATAGCGTCCTTAATCATCTTTCACTTGGCAATCATGCCGCCAGGTGCGTTTGGTTATTAAAAATGAGAGTGGAAAACCTCACGCCCTAACTGAATTTTGACCTGCAAATCGAAAGAAGAAAAAACCTGGTACAAAACAAGCAATCGCAAAAACGATCAGCATTATCGCCATTGCACCTGAAACATCCAAATTTGAAAAGCCATCAATGGAACAACTTCCACTACATTTGTCAACCCAATTCTTATTTGGCAAGTACAATCGAAAATATGTATCGGCACTGGTGACTCCAAGAGCACTCAAAAACAATCCAAACGCAACGAAGGCAACGGCAGAAATACCCGAGAGAATGCGTAGAATCAGGTGTGGTTTTGGCTGCATAACCAACAAAGACTATTACATTCACAATGAGCAAATACTCATGAAAACGTATCCTGTTCTGCATGACGAATTGTGAAACACAAAATCTCGAGCTTCAAACCCTCGAGCCTCCCGAACTGTTCTCTTGAACACCACAAATCCCACCACAGCCTGTACAATGCCTGCTTGTGAGCAAGGGACGTGTTCTGGCAGCCATGAGCGGAGGGGTGGACTCGAGTGTGAGTGCCGCGCTCTTGCGTGATGATGGCTTTGAGGTGATTGGCGCAATGATGCGGTTTTGGCCAGATGCGAAACGTGTGGACACTTTCGATTCGTGCTGCTCGCCGGATGCGGCATATGAGGCGAGGCGCGTGGCGGATTCGCTGGGGATTCCATTCTACCTGCTCGATTACCGCGACGTGTTTGAAAAAAACATCATCGAACCTTTTGTTAACGAGTACAGAGAGGGTCGCACACCAAATCCTTGCGTGCTGTGCAATTCCAAAGTGAAATTTGATCATTTGGTCAAAAAAGCCAAAATGCTGGGTTGCGATTTTGTCGCCACAGGGCATTTCGTGCGCCGTTTTGACACGCCGAGCGGTCCAGAATTTCACCGTGGCAACGACCCGAAAAAAGATCAAACCTACTTCTTGTGGGGAACACCACGCGAATCGCTCGAGAAAGTGCTATTTCCTGTCGGGCACCTCGAGAAACCTGCCGTGCGCGAATTGGCAAGGGGTTACGGCTTGATTACGGCTGAAAAACCTGAAAGCCAAGACATTTGCTTTGTGCCTGGCACGATTGCGGAGTTCTTGTCTGAACGCATCAAGCCTCAAATGGGTGTTGTGGTAGACACCCAGGGCACTGTGGTTGGCGAACATGAAGGTACGCAGTTTTACACGATAGGGCAGAAAAAAGGCTTGAAGCTTTTTCATTCGCACCTCGAGCGGTATGTGATCGCACTTGACACCGAAAAAAATCAGGTGATTGTCGGAACAAAAGCCGAATGCAACACGCAGACGCTCGAGGTTCGGGGCGTGAATTACTTGGTGGACGTGGCAAACCTGCCGTCCAAAGTCATGGCGCAAGTCCGTTACCGTCAACTGCCGAGCAGTGCCACCTTGGTTCAAGCCAGCGATAACAGTTTTCAACTCAAGTTTGACGAACCACAGTTTGCAATTACCGCAGGGCAAAGCGCCGTGATTTATGACGGCTCGAGGTTGTTGGGTGGTGGGTTTATTCGGGAGCGTGCCTTGAGCATTCCGAGTCTGCAAGCTCGAGAAACACTTGCTGTATAACATTCAAAACCGTACAATTCCAAAGTGACCCTGTCCGTGGGTGCATTTTAGGGTCGAGAAGCAAGGGTCTGTAGCTCAATCGGTTAGAGCAGCGGTCTCATAAACCGTTGGTTTCGGGTTCAAGTCCCGACGGACCCACCAAAATTCATCCTCGAGCCTTAAAACTCGAGGGTGACAAGATTTACGGCGTAAACGTTGGTGGGCTGCCTTTTCCGCCTTTTGCGAGTGGCATGACCACATCCCAGTTTGAACCTTTGGCTTGGGTCATTTCAAAACTGCCAGTCAATTCGCTTTGAATCAAAGCCCAGCCAGGCAGAAGCTCGAGGTTGTACTTGTAATAACCTTTTGTACCTGTGGCGGTGTCTTGCGATTCTTGTAAGCTTGCGGCGCCGTTTAACAGAATCAACTTGTACTGAAAAAAGCCTTGCAACTCGGGGTTCGCTCCAGCCTGGAACAGCGTTCCCTCGAGTTGCGGTTCGCCGGTGTCGTAAGCCGCGTTTTTGTTGAGGTCTTGGTAAAAAACCAGTTTGACATCGCTGGCTTTGACCCCGTCCGCCGCTTTAAGATGCCCTTCGCCGTGCAACAAATTGATGTTCTGAAGGAGCGTGAAGGCAACACCGTCAGGGATTTTGGCGGGCAGCTCGAGTTTGTATTTGTTGTCAACAATGGCGCTATCGGCAACCACCACGCCACCGGCAATCGCGGCGAGGCGCACGGTTTGGGCTTGCAGTGGGAACAGCGCTCCGCCTTCAAACACCCGAGCGGCAACCGTCAGGCTCGAGGGCGTGGCGGGAGTGGATTTGTTGAAAACACCTGAAACTGCCAATCCGACGCCAATGGCAATCAGGGCAGGGATAAGCAAACGAAGATTCTTGTTCACAGCTTTATTTTAAGCGTCAAATCATGAAAAGGATCGTTAGAACTGTGACAAGCTTCATGTGTTGCATACTGAAGCCATGAATTTTCCAATTGACCATATTGGCATTGCTGTTTCCGACCTCGAGACTGCCAGCTTGCCGTACCAAACTTTGGGGTTTAAGGCGATTGGCGAAGATGAAGTGATCGAAAGCCAGCAAGTTAAGGTCAGAGCGTTTCAAGCTGGTGACAGCCTGCTCGAGTTGCTCGCGCCGACATCAGTAGACAGTCCAATTGCAGGATTTCTGGCGAAACGCGGTCAGGGAATGCACCATGTCGCGTTTCGGGTCGAGAATTTGGAGGCTGAAATCGCACGACTGGAACTCGAGGGGGCAGCATTTATTTTCAATGTCCCTCGAGCTGGACGGGCTGGAACGCGGGTGGTGTTTTTAAAGCCAAGTTGGGGGCAGGGGGTTTTGATGGAATTGGTCGAGCACCAATCTTGATCTTGGGTTTGGCGACCTATTCCAAATCGGCTTTACAGAGTAAACTTTTATCAGCATGACCAGACCTAGCCGCAACAAGCCACCGTTTCAGCAATTGCAAACCCGTAAACTTCCCAAGAAGTTGCGTGAACAACTCGCGCCGCCAGCATCAGTCGAGGTTGAGGAACCGAAAAAAAAGAAGAAGGTGCGCCCTGCCCCCGAAACGATTACCTTTACCGAAAAAATCGTGGTGCGCACCCGTCCAGAACGGGCGTACTTTGCGGTTTATGACATGAGCAAACGCAGCTTGTGGGACAAGCACGCGGTTCGATCAAGGTTTATTGCCGCCGCCAAAGGTATTCCAGTACCAACCAAAGCTTTTGAAGGCGCGATGTTCGAGTTCATGATGCCGATGCGCATGGGCGGCGTATTTCAATTTCGTTACGCCATGTTGCGTCAACCGCAAGGTTTTGCGCTCGAGGCGGTCAGGGGCGGTTTGGGCGTGCTGGGCGGCATGGCGGAATCGTTTGCGTTTGCAACCTTTAAGGGCGCGACCGAAATCACCTTGACGCGCACCGTTGTGCCGCGTTTCAAGCCCTTAACGGCGTACGTCAAACGCAACCACGAAAAAGCCCTCAAAGAGACGCTCGAGGGATTGCGCAAGTACATCGAAGAAAACACCAAATAGGCTCGAGACGTGCCTCAACCTGCCAGCGCAAGCACTCCAAGTGAGGGTTGACCAGCCCCAAAGCTGGTCTGCGTTTATGATGGTTTGGCATGTCAACGTCGGAACAAGTAAATCCCGTAAACTCGAGTTTTGTAGGTTTCTTACAAGACCCAGCGTTGATTGAAACCATTTTGACTTTGGCGGTGGCTTCGATAGGCGCTCAAAACGGTTGGTTGTACACTTTTGACGAAACTGGCGATGAGATCGTTTGTCGGGTCGGGATTGGCAAATTCAAAAACTTTGTTGGACAACGCCGCAAGATGGGCGAGGGTCTTTCTGGCTTGGTGGTCGAACGCAACGCCACGGTGGTCATCGAAAATTACGATGCCTGGATGGGCATCACCACCAGATTTCCCTCGAACGTGCTCGGGGCTGCCATCGGTGTGCCTCTGCGGGTGCTGGGCAGGGTGGTGGGCATGATTGGGGTTGGCACCGAACCTGGCGGCAATCCTTTTGCGCCCGAAAACGCTGTCGCCTTGGAACATTTCGCGGCAATGGCATCCGTGACGCTCGAGAATGCGCAACTTGGAATGCAAATGACCTTGAGCGAGCAGCGATACCGTAGCCTGATCGATTCGGTCGCTTGCGTTTTGTGGGAATCGAATGCCGATGGTTCAAACGTCAGTTTTATCAGTCAATCGGTCGAACGCCTGCTTGGCTATTCAGTCAGCGATTGGTACAAAAATCCTCTTTTTTGGCGAGAACTGCTTCACAAAGACGATGCGATTCGGGTACTTGCCGAAGCCCAAACGGCGATCACCAACAAGGAAAATTATGTTTCTGAATACCGCCTGATTGCCAAAGATGGCAAGGAGGTTTGGATCAGGGATGTGGTCACACAAATTTACAATGACAACGAACCTCATCAGCAACGCGGCGTGATGTTTGACATCACCCAAAGCAAACTTCATGACGAACGGCGGCGGCTGGAATCGGCAATGGAAAACGCCCACGATGCCATCATCATCAGTGAGGTTCTGGAATCCGATTCTGACAAGTTGTTCAGCTCAAAAATCGTTTACGTCAACGAAGCTTTCATTCAACTCAGTGGTTATCAGGCAAACGAAATCATTGGTCAAGAACCATCATTTTTGAACGGCAAAGACACCGACCCATTTCAACTACGGAGACTGTATGAAGCGGTGCGCCAGAATCAACCGATTGCCGTAGAGTTGCTCGAGTATTACAAGGGCGACAAACCAACTTGGGTTGAGATCAGCGTCGCACCTGTAAAGGACGAATTTGGACGGGTGCGCCACCGCATTTCGACACGTCGTGACATCGGCAACCGCAAAAGAGCCGAACAGCTCGAGGTTGCTCGTAACAACACGCTCGAGTTGCTGGCGCAGGGTAAGCCCCTGGATTTGGTCTTGAATGCAGCAACTAAAATTATCCAAACGCCATTCCCAAACATGCGTTGCGCGGTGGTGTACTGGCATAAAAACGCTTGGCACATGACTGCACCGGGTCTTTCGGCATCGTTTCAAAAAACCTTTCTCGAGCGAGTAGGTACGAGTGCTGCGGCTCGTTTTGAATCGCAGTTCAGAGAAGGTCGAGCATCAGGGTTTACCAACCTGGATGACAACTTGACAAACGAAGATCGTCATTTAATGGAATCCAACGGCATTCATGCGGCGTTGGGCTATCCAATTCTGACCAGCACCGGGGTGTTGATGGGCGCGATTTTGGCATTTCGAGACACGCCAGGCGAACCACTGCACTCCGAAATGGAATCGCTCGAGGTTGTCTCGAGGCTGACTTCAATCAGCGTCGAACAAAACGATCTGAATGAACAATTGAACTATCAAGCGAATCATGACGCCTTAACGCTATTACCAAACCGAACACATTTTGAAACTGAACTCGAGAAGCGCTTAACGGTGCTCGAGAAGTCCGGCAAACAGGTGGGTCTGATTTTGCTCGATTTGGACGGTTTCAAACAGATCAATGATACCCTCGGACATGCCGCTGGCGATGATTTGTTGCGTCAGGTGGCAAGTCGGCTCTCCAAAGGTTTTGCCAGCTTGGGCATGGTCGGACGCATGAGTGGCGACGAGTTCATGTTACGCATTGACCATTTTTTGGACACGACTGAACTCGAAACCCTTGCAGAAACGATGCTCGAGACGATCCGCAAACCATTCCCGATTCAAGATACCGAAGTGTTTATCACCGCCAGCATTGGTTTGAGTTTATTTCCAAACGATGCCACCGCCAGAGATTCGCTGATTCGCAACGCCGACACCGCCATGTATCAGGTCAAACGCTTTGGACGAAACGCGATTCAACGTTTCACCGACAGCTTAAACACCCAGTACACCGAACGTCATGACCTCGAGATCAAATTGCGCGGTGCGCTCGAGCGCCAAGAGTTTGAAGTCTATTACCAACCGCAATTTGACCTGACCAACAACCTGGTCGCCTGTGAGGCACTGCTGCGCTGGAAATCTGGGGATAACATGATCTCGCCGCAAACCTTTATTCCAATCGCGGTGGACATGGGTTTGATCACCGCCATCGATTCGTGGGTTTTAAGACAAGTCTGTGTTCAAGCCAGAAAATGGCAACATGCCGGTTACAAGCCGATTCAATTTTCAGTGAACGTCACCGCGCTGCAATTTTTGCGTCCAGATTTTGTCCAATCCGTCAAAACTGCCCTGGAAAGCACGGGTTTGGATGCCAAATATTTAGACCTGGAATTGACCGAAGGTGTCTTCATGACCGATTTTGATGTCACGATCAACCGCATGAATGAACTGCGCTCACTCGGCATCAGTTTAAGCATTGATGATTTTGGCACGGGTTACTCGAGCCTGAGTTACTTACAGCATTTGCCGATCAACACCTTAAAAATAGACCGCAGTTTTGTCAGCGCCCTGGACTCGAAAAACGCCAATCCGACGTTGGTTCAAGTGATTGTCACGATGGCACGCCAACTCGGTTTGAACGTGGTCGCCGAAGGCGTCGAAACCCTCGAGCAAGTCCGTTCGTTGTCACTGCTCTCGTGTGACCGCCTGCAAGGCTTTTATTTTGCCCATCCAGTCCCCGCCAATGAACTTGAAGAGAAACTGACGCGCCTGGATTCATAAGAATAATCTTGGGCGGTAAGTACAAAGTTTCGTTTAAATTTTCGTGTGTGTGACAATACTTTAAGCGCTTAGAGCGTTAAAACTTCAAACTTGTGCTAGCCTGAAGACCTTCGACTTAGGCTTTGAAGTTCGATCTTTTCAGACCGAACTAAAATTTAATTCATCAACAAACACCACTTGTTCATGAACCATTCAATTTCAACATGGTACTCGAGTGAGCAACATCACTCTTGACTCAATCAACTTCTCTTGCTTCGTTTCTTGAGGCAGGTTTCATTGCTAACGCTAAACAGTGTCAACCGCGCAATATCAACCGCCCAAAGAGAGGTGTTCTATGGCAAGCAAAAAACCAGCTCCTCCGCGTTCCAAAAAAGCCTCAGTCGCCAAGGAAAATGACACGACACCAACCGTGCCAAACAGAATTTACGCCCAAGCCTCGCCGCATTCGCAGGGCGGCACAAGCATGTTCGAGTCACAAGAACTGATCAACTCGAGCACCGCCGCCAATTTTTTATCCGACCCAGAACTGGTCAACCGCGCGGTTTTGCGGCTGCAAGACGCCGGCTTTGAAGTGCTGCAAGTCAGTGCCTTGACGATCAACATTGCTGGCAGTCCAGCAACCTACAAAAATGCTTTCGACACCACCATTGTTGCCGACGAACGCATTGTGCTCAAAGAACTGGGGGAGCGCAGCACCGCCACCTTCCTCGACTCGAGCGACTCGGGATTATCGGGTTTGATCAACACCGTCGGCACTCGTTTTGAAGATGTGCTCGAGGGTGTCGCCATCGAAGAGCCGCGCTATTTTATGAGTCCTTCAATGTTCGCGCCGCTCAAATCGTACTGGCATTTGCGCGTTCCAGGCGATATTTCGCTGGGTTGCAACGCCGACCGTGCGCACCGTGGCGGCATTACGGGGCGCGGCATTAAAATTGCGATGGTCGATTCTGGACATTACAGCCATCCGTTTTTTGCTGGACGCGGCTACCGTGTCTCACCCGTGGTTTTGGGACCAGCCGCTGCCAACCCTGCCAAGGACGAAAGCGGACACGGCACGGGCGAATCCGCCAATATTTTTGCGGTCGCACCAGACATTCAGTTAATGCCCGTCAAAATTAATTTTGTCAATTCTATTGGCGCGTTTAACGCCGCCGTTGCACTCGCGACAGACATCATCACCTGCTCTTGGGGCAGCAGTAAACAAAATGGACCCTTAAGCGCCGCCGATCAAGCCCTTGCTGCCGCCATTGCCGTTGCGGTCGCCTCTGGCATTACCGTGGTGTTCTCGGCGGGCAACGGGCATTACGGCTTTCCCGGACAGCACCCGGATGTGATCTCGGCAGGCGGGGTCTTCATGAATCCCGACGAGAGCCTGCGAGCCAGCGATTACGCCAGCGGCTTCATGTCCAACATTTACCCAAATCGTCGCGTGCCAGACTTGAGCGGCTTGGTCGGCATGAAACCCAAAGCCATTTACATCATGCTGCCGATTGAATCTGGTGACGACATCGACGTGCAACTTTCGGGCGGCACACACCCCAACGGTGACGAAACCACCAACAGCGACGGCTGGGGCGCATTCAGTGGCACTTCAGCCGCCGCCCCGCAACTGGCGGGCGCTGCCGCGCTGGTCAAACAAGCCTGCCCGCAGCTCAAACCCGCCGAAATCCGCGACATCCTGAAAAAATCGGCTCGAGATGTCACCGCCGGCAATTGCAACACCAGCACCGGCGGCAATCCTGCCACCGTTGGACCCGACATTGCCACGGGCAACGGCTTGGTTGACGCGCACAAAGCCGTACTATTGGCGAAAGTCAAATGCCTTGGACCAATCTTGCCCATTCAGCCGATTCAGCCCATTCAACCCATTCATCCAATCGTGCCGATATTACCAATTCAACCTATACAACCGATTGTGCCGCCGATCAGACCACCGATTCAACCGATCAGACCCATCGCACCCATCGTGCTGCCATCACCCGTTGAAAACCCGCAAGACAACTCGAGTCAAAGCTTCAACCGTGGGCTGTCCGAAGATGACATTGCCGCGCTCGAGGAATTGATTGTCAAAGACGATTTGAAACTTTAAACGGGTCTCGAGGAAGCCAGACTTTGGTTTTTGGGTGGGTTCGCGCCTGCCCAAAAACCCGAGCTTGATGTTCAAGAATGCGCTTAAATTTGAGGCTCTTGATGACTGTGCAACCTTCAAAAATCTTGCTTGTCAGTATGCCCTTCGGTGCGCTCAACCGTCAGGCGCTCGGCATCAGTTTACTCAAAGCCGCGTTGCTCGAGCGCGGTGTGGCGTGTGATTTGCGCTATTTTACCTTTGATTTTGCCGAATTTATTGGGCTTGAAGATTACCAGTGGATCAATTTTGAA
>JAYTKL010000249.1:0-4565 GCA_043730305.1 Deinococcales bacterium
CATCAGGCTTGCGCCGCATTTTTACACCAAAGATTCCGAATTAACCACCGTGATTGACGAAATGCACCATGTCATCGAAACTCGAGCTTTCACAGCGCATCTCGAGCGCGGTAAAGTAACCTGAACGATATTAAGAATCAGTAGGGTGCGCCCCGCGCACCAAGAGCGCGTGTAAATCGGTGCGCGGGGCGCACCCTACCAAAAACAATCAAAGGAGACCAACCATGCAAACCCAAACCAAAGGTATTGGCGAGATTCTCGAGACCGAAGTCGAAGTTCATGACGGTATCACCGTGATTCGTGGCGGTGGCAGCGCCAGGGGTTGGAACGGCATTCGTTACAAGCAGGGCATGAGCGGCAAGAACGTGGGTTCGACTGGCTTATCGGTGAATGTGGCTACCGTGCCACCAGGCGCAATCGCATATGCCCATATTCATGACGGTTTTGAAGTGATGTTGTTTATCGCTCAGGGTCGGGTCAAGCACATGTTCGGCGAGGGTTTGAAAGAAGAGGTCATCAACGAGGCTGGTGATTTTATTTACATCAAATCTGGTGTTCCGCACGAGGTTTTTAACATTGGCGACAATGATGTGATCGCGTTTGTGGCGCGTTCGGCAGCCGATGAGTGGGACAAGATCGTGAATTACCCGTCCGAGTTTCGTCCCAAAGTATAAGCTCGAGCCTCAATTGAAAAACGGCGAACCTGACGTTCGCCGTTTGGTTTGATGTAGTTGTGTGTTAACGCCAATCACGTACCGTCGAAATTATCGGTTTCTTGCGGTCAAACAGCACGCTGACCTCTGGTGTTTGACGCCGCAGCAACTCGAGGTAATGCTGCCTGATGGTTTCGCGTCCCTCGAGCGTTCTACCATTCTCGAGTTCAAGGCGTTCGGGCATTTCACGTTCATTTTCTTTGCTGGTGACGGCGTTCTTGATTTTCTCAGCCCCAAGTTTGCTGCTTTCGGTGGGCAGCGTGATTGTGAAGCTGGCGTCTTTGTATTCGTAACGGTAAACAGCCGCCAGCATCACGCGGGTTTCGTTGCCAGCGCGGGTCAAAAACCTGATCGTGACATCCTCGAGTTTGCCGACTGCCAGCGGTCCAACTTTGCGCAGCAGTTTATCGCGGCGGCTCGGGAAGATTTTGCCATTCGGAAATCGCAGCGCGTAGTACAGGGCTGCCGCAAAAAAAAGAATCACCATTCCTGCCAGTACCAGCAAAATATTCATGACTCACCTTAGGGATTGCAACAAAAAATGCGGGATTAACCCCGCATTTAAAAAATCTAAATTATTTGGCGGCGACTTTTTGAGGTTTTCGAACCAACGATGCGGCTTTCTCGAGGTTGGCTTTCTCGTCAACACCAAGGTACGAAATGCCAGCTTCGGCAGGTCCAAGCGCAAAGGTGCGAATGATAAAACCTGAAATGCCGAGGAACGCACCGATCACCAAGCCCAAGAAAACGGTTGGAAAATCTCCTTTGGATAGTCCGTTGACAAAACCAGAAATTAAAAAGAAAGCACCCAGCACAATAAAAGCCCAGCCCAGCAAAGTGTAAACACGTCGAAGTAACATCTTTTCCCCCAGTGAAATTTGAACTCGAGGCACGCGTCCTCTGATGGCATCAGCTTAACATTTTAGCGCTGGACGAACATCCCCCAGATTTAAGGGTGCTGGAAAGGCAAACTTGGGGAACGAGAACCTGGAACGGAACTGGGCATCGAAGGGCTTGTGGTGGGTAAGGTTGGGGTGGTCACGGCGGCTGGTTTTACTTTGACCGCTGGCATGACCGGTTGCGGTTTGCCAGCATTCAGGGCAACAAAGGCTTCGGGACGCGGTATCGTGCGCATGTTCAAACTCACCTGACCCGTTTTTTCGTCTCTAGAAACCAGTGGCCACCAGACAAACGTGGCGCGTCCACTGAATTCATCGGCGGTCACAGGACCAAAGACCCTCGAGTCTTCAGAACCGCCAGGGCTGCGGTTGTCACCCATGACAAAATAGTGTTTTTTGGGCACGGTAAATTCGATCTTGTTGCCGCCATCTTTTCTGAATGGCCAGCTTTTAGAATTCGCCAGGTACGAGGAATCATCAAAATTGTCCTCGGATTGCCAGTAGGGGACATTGTGGGTTTCGTTGATTTTGATGCCGTTGACCGTCAATTTGCCATTCTCGAGTTTGACCACATCGCCGCCAATTGCCACGATGCGTTTGATGAAGTACGGGCGGTACGTTGGGGTACTTGGAACATATTTGACCAGCGGGGTTGAACGCAGCGTCTCGAAGATTTTATCGACCACTGGAAGCGGACGGGTGCTTTGCGGCGCGTCCTTTGGTGGTTTGAGCACGATCAAATCGCCGCGCTTGAAGCTCATGATGCCCAGTTTACCCAGCCAGGTTTCATACTTCGGCACAAAAACCCGTTCACCATCTTTGACGGTTGGCATGTCGCTCATGCCCTGAATGGCAACGGTGGTGAATAAAAACGTGGTGATGACCAGCGCAATGATGACCGCTTCGCCAATTGGACGAACCCATTCTTTCCAAAAGTATGTGCCAAAACCTGCTGGTTTTGATGCTTTTTTGGCAATCATAGGCATCGCTTTTTGGACATCAGTGCTCAAATTAGGTGGTGTTGGAATCGAATTGTTTTCTTCGGACATAAAAAAACTCCAAGTTTCTCGAACGCAAATGCAATGCGTTTCGCTGCGTGAATTCTGATCTCGAGCATCACTCGAGATTCCAAAAACCGAATTCAGGCAATCGGTGGCGCTCGAGAAACCTCGGAATTAAATGAAACAATGGCAATTTGAATATGTTGTACTGCAAAAAATTCGTAAGTCTCGAGTGTTGGTTTGGCAATAAAAACCGAATTTGGACTTGCAACAGGACTGGCAAAAATCGGCAGCTCGAGTTTTTTCTGCTCGAAAAGAGCCGCAGTTGGTTTGGCAGGAATTTGCTTGTTGTCGTGCTGTTTTGCCAGTTTCGGGGCTTGCTCGAGCCTCAAAAAGTATTGGTTTGCCAGCGCCCCACCAGAAACAGTTATGGCTAAAAGCGCCAGCAGGCGCAGCAACCAATTGGGTCTGAACGGCAATTTCACGGCTTAATTATACAAGCCAAGTCTGAGAAAGTCTCTGCTCGAGATCACAGACCTAAAAACACGGTACAGTGAGTGTATGCACAGGAAAACCCTCACCAAACCCGACGGACGCGCCCTGCATTTGTACTCGAGAAATCCGATTCCGAAAGGTATTGTTGCGCCCAGTCCATCCAATGATCCCATTGCCGCAAACCCGCATTTGCGTTGGCATCCTTTGCGCGGAGAATGGATCACGTTTGCGGCGCACCGCAATGACCGCACGTTTTTGCCACCGCCCGAGTACAATCCGCTCGCGCCAACCACCAACCCAGAGTTTCCAACCGAGATTCCGCAGGGTGATTATGACGTGGCGGTGTTTGACAACCGTTTTCCAAGCCTTGCGATTGACGCACACGACCCGCCAAACAGCATTGTGCCAACCAGTGCCGGAATAGGCATGTGCGAAGTCGTGGTGTTTACCAAAGACAGCCAAGCCAGCCTCGGAAGCCTCGAGTTAAGTCACATCAAATTGATTGTTGACGTTTGGGCAGAACGTTACTTTGAGCTGGGTAAGCTCGAGCATATCAAATACGTCATGCCGTTCGAGAATCGCGGGGTCGAAATGGGCGTAACGCTGTACCATCCGCACGGGCAGTTGTACGCTTACGATCACGTGCCGCCCATTCCAGCCACGGAATTAAAGCACCAACAAGCCTATTTTGATGCGCACGGTACGGGTTTGCTCGAGGATCATATTCAAAAAGAGCGCACAGAAGGCTCGAGGGTGATTGTTGAACATGGTGGCGTGATTGCTTTTATTCCCGCGTTCGCCCGTTATCCCTTCGAGGTTTGGATCGCCCCGATTCGAGCCGCCGCCAGCATTGCCGATTTGACCGAGCAGGAACGAATTGATTTTGCTTTTGTCTTAAAAACGGTGCTCTTAAAGTTCGATCACTTGTTCAAAAAGCGCCCAGTCTTCCCGTACCTCATGGTCATGCACCAAGCTCCAACGGACGGCAAACCGCATCCAGAGGCGCATGTCCACCTCGAGTTTTACCCGCCGTACCGCACTGAAGACAAATTGAAATACTTGGCGGGAACTGAATTGGGCGCAGGGTTGGTGGCAATGGATACCCTGCCCGAAACCAAAGCAAGTGAACTTCGAGCGATTGAAGTTCAGTTTTAAAACCGAATGAGGCTCGAGACTGAAATCTCGAGCTTTTCAATTGCAGCTTTGTCGTTTGTAACCACTCATGTTGCCGCCGGTCAAGCTTAAATCTTTCATGATCGAATTGATCACCAACGAGTTCGAGAGCGTACAATCCAAACTCCCAGCGTATTCCGTGTTCAACGCCAACTTCCCACGTTTCACGTACTCCGCCAGCGGTCCGCATTCACTAAATTGTTGGCATTCTTCATTCAGAATCCCATCGAACTTTTCGACCATCATCTTGCCTGTCTTGTCTTTTAGTAAAACCTTATCAGGAC
>JAYTKL010000250.1:0-1424 GCA_043730305.1 Deinococcales bacterium
TATAGAACCTATTTGGTATCTTTTCATGACGCCGCCAACCGCTTGAGCATTAACCGAATAAAACACAAATTCAATTTAGCCGTCGCACCCACCAAATCCCACTCGAAATTCTTCACCAAGCTTTTACATCGCTCTACCCAAGCATTAGACCGTTCAATCACCCAACGCCATTTCACAGGCACAAACCCAGACTTCCCAGACGCCACCTTATCTGCTTTTGATGGCTTCTCAGACTGCTCAAAACGAACTTTACTCAAAATTCCTGGGTAAATCTTCACCAGTCCAGCTTTAATCGTTTCCAAGTGATACCCGTGATCCAACAAAATCGTGATTTTCGCAATGTTCACGGGTTTACTCTTAAAATACTCGATGTTCTTCTCGAGCATTTCAATCAACCCCTGATCGTCTGAAACGCTTGCCTTCGTGCAATGCGTGAAAAAAGGAAATCCGAGCGTATCCACTGCCAAGTGTCGTTTGATCCCGTTCGTGGCTTTGTAATGACAAAAGCCTTTGCTCTCAACACTGGCATTGCACGTGTTCTTCACGGCTTGTGAATCAACCAGCATCATTCTCGTCCATTTCGGTTTTTTTGAGCTTTTTCGCGTACCAGCTCATGCAATTTTTGCATGATGATCTCGAGCGTGCCATCATCTCGCCATTGTTTGTAATGCCAGTACACCGTGGAATAAGGGGGTAAGTCCCTTGGTAGATCGCCCCAATTGCAGCCGTTCTTAAGTTGGTAGCGATCCCGCCCGTCAGGTGCGTTATGGGATCAAGAAGAAAAGACCGTTTAAGATTTCGTGTTTGCTCCATTTAAGTGGTCTGGTTAGTTTCTTGAATGGTAGGAGCGGTTCGCAGATCGTCCATTCGTTGTCGCTGAGATCAGTGGAGTATGGCATTCGTACAGTTTGACTTATTTCCCTCGAGATACCAAATAGGTTCTATAGTCGCGTTCGTTGTTGTAATAGCCACCGCCGCCCGGGTCGCTGGTGCGTCCTGCGTCCGCCGCTTTTTTGGCATCAAAGGCATCGTTGACAAATTGATCGTCAACTTGTGACGGCATGGTGAAACCAGTGCGTACCAGTTTAAAATGCCACATATCCAGCGATTCGCCTTTTGGAGCGGTCTTGACTGGACGGTTGTAACCTGCTGTGGCGGCTTCTTTGGTATCCTTGTAAAGTGCCCAAAGACCTTCCTTTTCGTACGTTGGGCTGTTGATGCTCCACATGAACGCGATCTTGTCCTCGTAACTGACGTTACGCAGGGTTTTGCAAAAACGGTAGTGGGTTTTTGTAGAATGTTTCATGCCCATTACAATCACCCTTACCTGCCCTCACTGCCAAAGTGAAGACCTCATCAAATTCGGTTTCGCTTCTTGCTCATAATCAAGCACCTGACGGGCATTCGCGCACCAGACGGCAGAC
>JAYTKL010000251.1:0-13545 GCA_043730305.1 Deinococcales bacterium
CGCTGTCTGTTGCGACTCCCTCTGGTCGCCAATGTTCGACGCTTCTTGATTCCAAGACGCACCTTCGGGCGGAATCGCTTCGCGTCAAACATTGTGCAAGGTGCTGTAAAGACCCAGTACATCAAGTCAGTTCTTGCATCAATTCACGCCAAGGTTTGGCTTCTTTTGGAGATAGCTGCATCCGTGCAACACGTTCCTTGAGAATCATTTTTTCTTGCTCGGGTAGTGGCAAATCATTCAAAGGTTCAGCAAGTTGTTCGGATAAAAAATCAAGCAACTCGAATTGTTCCTCGAGCGGCATGTTTTGAACGGTTTCGCGCAAGGACGTGTTCATGGGGTTATGTTAGAACCAACCTTTCAAAAACACAAGATTTATTGAAACTTTCGCTCCAAATACTCGAGCACCACAGGATCAATCTTTCCCGCCTCCACCATGCGCTCCTCGAGATTCTCCACGCCAGCCAATGCCAGCAGTGCTTGTTGTGATTCCTCGCGCCACTGGCTGCCAGGTTCAATCTTCAAAAATCCTGCCTTGAACAACACCCGCTCGAGCCGTAAGGCAATGTCACCCTCGAGCGGGATCAGGTTTGCAGTGTTTGGGCGTTCAAACAACAACCTGTGAATCGACAGCAAACGTTGCAATTCGGGTATCGGATCGCCGTGATCGTCCACGCGCAAGTCAATCATGCGGTCATTGAAACCAGCGTAACCACCTTTTACTCGAGCCACGTACAATGCCGCCGATTGCCGCCCTCGAGCGTCGCCGCCAGCCCGATCACCCGCCAGCAGCGCAGCCAGCAGACGTTCAGGAAATGCCAAACTCGAGTCTTGCTCGAAAGTTTCGGCAATCGCATCCACCACATGCGCACCCGCGAGCAAATTGCCCTGCACCGCATAACCTGTACCCATGCTACCATCCATGCCTCGCTCCGCTCGAGCAGCGCGACCTCCAGCCCAAGCGTGGCAATCCGAACCCGTGAATGAAAAACTTTCACCGCTCGAGTTCACCAGCCCGTACTGACGTTGCTGGTATTCGGTATCGTTCGCCTCAAATTCGGCAGCGATGTCATCCAGACTCCAACCCGCGCCCATCAATTCCAAAGCCCGAGGTCCAAAGCTGGTGTTGGCATAGGACTGCGTTGCGACCGCGCCCAAACCACCCATCACCCACGGCACAACCGCCCCGACCGCCAAGAATTTGCTGGCAACCGCCACGCCCAAATCCCCAGTGACCGAATCCCTGGCGACAATCGAAAACGTACTGACCCTGCGAATGCTCGAGTTCATGCTGTATTTTACGCCTCTTGTTGTGCTAAAACTACTTTATGATTACCGCCTTTGTTCTGGTTCGTGCCAAACGAGATGTGATTCCCGAAACCGCCGAAGCGCTCGCCGCCATGAAACACGTCGCCGAATGTTACAGCGTGACCGGCGACTGGGACATTGTGGTGATCCTTCGATTCCCGCAATTCGAGGATTTGGACGACATTGTGACCGGTCAACTTCGCAAAATTCCTGGCATCGAACGCACCAGCACCATGCTTGGCTTCAAAGCCTACTCGAGTGCATTGCTCGATTCTGCATTTAACATTGGCGGTTGACTTGGGGGTTCGGGCGATGCTGAACGTCATGAAATTATTTGACCTGAGTGGCAAGGTTGCGATTGTCACGGGTGGCAATAGCGGCATTGGCTTTGGCATCGCGCGGGGTTTAACTGAGGCGGGTGCAACCGTGGTGATTGCTGCTCGAAACCTGGGCAGGTCGCTCGAGGCGGTCAAAGCCTTGGAAGCCAACGGTGGTACGGCATTGGCGGTGGCTTGCGATGTGAGCGATAAAGCCTCGATTCAGAAGATGGTGGATACGGTGGTGACACGGTTTTCTCGGATTGATATTTTGGTCAACAACGCGGGTATCACGGTTCGTAAACGCCCTGAAGATTTAAGTTTTGAAGAGTGGCGCTCTGTGCTCGAGACCAACCTCGACAGTGCTTTTTTGTGCTGCAACGCGTGTTATCCAATCATGAAGTTGTCTGGCGGTAAAATCATCAACAATGGTTCGATGCTGGCGTTGTTTGGTTCGGCTTGGGGTGTGGCGTATGCGGCAAGCAAAGGTGGCGTGGTGCAACTGACCAAATCTTTGGCGGTGGCTTGGGCTTTGGACAACATTCAAGTCAATTGCATCTTGCCTGGTTATGTGGACACACCACTGACCGTGGAGGCTCGAGCCGAAATTGAGGGCTTGTCCGAAAAAGTGCTGGCTCGCACACCGGTCAAACGTTGGGGTTTGCCCGAAGATTTTGCGGGAATCGCGGTTTTTCTTGCCAGCGCTGCCAGTGATTTTGTGACTGGCACAGCCATTCCTGTAGACGGTGGGTTCTCAGCGAACATGCTTTAAGCGTATGATCTTCTGTATCAAGTCATGGATGACCTCATCGCACAACTGCTCAAACCTCGAGTTCCGCTGTCCGCCGCGCCACGAAATTTTCAGAGTCTCGAGGGCTATTCCAACATCAAGCGCTTCTGGGATTGGTTGGAGGCATTTCACAACCAGGGTTTAAGCGTGCGCGTGCCAACCCGAGTGCCGATTGAACACTGCCGCCGCAGCGTGGTTGGGATTGAGCGCCTCAACGCGGGCGGACTTGTTGATGACCTCGCCATTCTGAATGCGCTTTTGGACGACGACAACATGACGCTCGAGATTTTCAACCTGATTCCTGAAGCCAGCGATGCCATGCAGTCTTTGCTCGAGGGTGACAGGCAACCGCTCGTCAGTATTCTCTCGAGCGCTTACAAACTGGTGTTTGATGTGCAGGTGGCGTTCACCGCCCGCCGAGAACTGCGCATCAAAGCCGACACAAGGTTTGTGGCGCTCGAAGATGATCTTTTCCCGCTCAGTTGGGATTTGAAAGCCGTTCGCTTGCGCCGCGACGATTGGCGCATGTTGCTGGACCGTGCGGCAATGGGTTTGAAATAAACTGTTGACGCTCGAGTTGAAAGTTTATTGTGTGGTTTCAAAACCGGTGCACGATCCAAGGTCTCAGCCTTGGTTCAGCTTGGGCTGCCACCAAATTTAGTTTCGCCTGGCATAGTCATCCTTGCCGAGCAAAACAATGGAAGCAACGTTGCGACACTCAGAAAGGAAGTTTTTATGACCGCCAAAAGTGGAAAAAACACCAAGCAGACTGGCGCGAGCACCTCAAACAAGCCTGGTGTGGGGACTGGTTCAACTTCAACCGCCAAAAAAGGCAAAAACCAGAATTCGTCGGGGCGCGATACGACCTCGCAAAACGATCATGGCAAAAGTGATCCCAACGCCAGCGTTCCTCGAAACCTGAGGGCTGAAAGCGATGACAGTGCCATGCGTCCAATGGATCAATCTAAAACCGAGAGCCGCACCTCGAGCGCTGAGGCGCGAGGCAGGCGCAACGGTTGATCTGGGTCGATTGAGGCAAGTTCATTGTCAAGCCTTTTGAATAACGCTTGACACGAATCGCGTTCCATTGTGAGGTTTTTCTATGGCACAGGGCAGTAAAAGCGCTTATACAGACAAACAAAAACGCCAAGCCGAGCACATCGAACAAAGCGAACTCGAGCGCGGTCTGTCCAAAGATCGTGCCCAGCAAATTGCTTGGTCAACCGTGAACAAAAACGATGGTGGCGGTAACAAATCGGGTTCGGGCAAAAGCGAAGCTGCCAAAAAAGGCTGGGAAACGCGCCGAAAACGTCAAGCCATGCGTTAAAAGCATCTGGCGCTCGAGTGGGAACACTGTTGAGGCTCGAGCCTACGCCAAACCTTAAGTAAAACTTTTAAAGACAACACTGGCATCAACACTTCAGGAGGTTGACATGTACACCGCAGAGGCAAGCGTCGAAGTCAAGGCAGATCAAAACAAGGTTTGGGAATTTGTTTCAAACTATCAAAACTTCAGTCAATTCATGCCAAACATTGAACGCATCGAATTGCTCGAAGGAGATATTTCACAATGGCATTTGTCTGGACCTCTGGGCATTCCAGTGTCATGGCAGGCGATGACCAGCATCAAACAAGCCCCGAATCATTTGGCGTGGCATTCGCTCAAGGGCACCATCGAAACCAAGGGTTTCATCAAACTCGAGCCGTCGCCGGCTGGCTCGAAGATCACGGTTCACATGGAATACATCCCGCCGCTCGGTCTGATCGGTGAGGCATTCGCCAAGATTTTTAAAGACCCTCAAAAGATGCTCGAGGACGGCGTTGCAAAATTGGCGGGTTTGTTCAACGGCAACGATGTTGTCGTGAAAGACAAAGCTCAAACCCGAGCCTCCGACGCCAGTCGTCAGATGTAATTCTCACCAGCCACACTTTGATCAACTGTTTTAAGGAGCTGGACTTATGATGCCACAAGAGACGCTCGCCATTTGGTTTGGCAATCACCATGCCAGCCATCCAGCTTTGAACCATCATCTGGAGATCGAGGTGGCGGTGGTCGGCGGCGGCATCATGGGGCTGACCGCCGCCCTGGAATTGGCGGAAGCCGGCAAGAAAGTGGCGCTTTTTGAACGGCGGTATCTCGGCTCGAGCGAAACGGGTCACACCACCGCACATGTGACCGCACGCCCAGAAACCCGACTGGCAGAATTGATCAAACACGTTGGTACGGGCGGCGTGACCGAAATTTGGCAAGCCATGAATGCGGGATTGAACTACATTTCAAAACGGGCGACCGAATTTCAAATCTCCAGCGCTCGGGTTGACGCCTGGCAAATGGGCAGACGGGGCACCCTGGAATCCGAACTCGAGGTGCTGCAAATGCTCGGCGCGAGCGCCAAAATCTCGAAACCGCCCGCGCCGCTGATGGGCAAACAGGCACTTTGCCTGTTCGATCAAATGCGTTTTGATGTGGCGCAGTACCTGCGTGCCCTGACCGAACGCGCCGAAAAACTGGGCGTGCTGATTTTTGAAAAAAGCACGGTCTCTGAGGGCAAGGACAATCAACTCGAGGTGCACACCGAGACTGGAATCTGGCAGCTCAAGGCTTCAAAAACGATTTTGGCAACCGGTGCGCCCATGTTTGCCTCACCGATCTTGCTCGACCGCATTCGCGCCGATCAAAGTTACGCCATTGCCGTTGCGGTTGCGGCGGGGGCAGCCCCAGATGTTCTGGCAGAGGACGACGAAAATCCTTACCATTACTACCGACTCGAGCCAGGTATTGCTCGAGGTCACCCTCAGGAAGACATCGTGATTTTTGGCGGCGAAGACCACAAAACGGGTCGTGAGGCAACCACCGACCGTTTTGAAGCCCTCGAGCTGACCCTAAAACAATGGCTTCCCAACGTCGATTACCGACTGGTGCGCCGCTGGAGTGGCGAAATTTGGACCAGCACGGATGGCTTGCCGCTGATCGGTGAAGACCAAAAAGGGCGTTTTTTTGGCACGGCTTTCGCTGGCGTGGGCATGACCCAAGGTACGCTGGCAGCCTTGATGGCGGTCGATTGGGTCTTTGACCGAACCTCACCCTGGAGCGAGGTCTTCTCATCCTCGAGATTCTCGCCTTTAGAGCTTCCGGGCATTGTCCAGCAGGGCATTGGGTTTGTGACTCAATTGGTCAAAACCGTGCTGCCGCAAAAATTGCCGACAGAATCCCTGCAAGCCGGAGAGGGCGCGTTGGTCTCAATTGATGGACAGCCCAGCGCCGCCTACCGCGACCTGTCGGGAACACTATACCTGTTTGATCCCAAATGCAGCCATGCGGGTTGTGAAGTCCACTGGAATCAAGCCGATAGCACCTGGGACTGTGGTTGCCACGGCTCGAGGTTCACCGCAGGCGGCGAGGTTCGGTCTGGTGTGGCGCCCAAGGCGTTGACGCCACGGTAAACTGTGCTCGATGCTCGATTTTCTCATTCAGACTTTTCTGACGCTGTTTGTGGTGATGGACCCGATTGCGCTCGTGCCAGCGTTTCTGGGCATGGCTGGAATGCGCCCCAGAAACGAACAACTGCGCCTTGCCCGCAAAGCCGTGATCGTGGCGGGCAGCGTGATGCTGTTTTTCGCACTGTTCGGGCAAGCCTTCCTGCGTTACCTCGGCATCAACCTGGCAGCCTTCCGCGCCAGTGGGGGAGTGCTGCTGTTCTTGATGGCACTCGACATGATCTTCGCCCGAACCAGCGGCGCTCGAGAAACCTCCGAAGAAGAAATAGAAGCCAGAGCCCGAGAGGACATCAGCGTGTTCCCGCTCGGGATTCCCTTGATCGCGGGTCCTGGCACACTCTCGAGCATCATGATTTTGACGGGAAAATCAGAGAGCCTTGAAGGTGATCTTGGTGTGATCGTGGTGGCTTTTATCGTGCTGGGGATTTGTTATTTCGCGCTGCGCAGTGGAACTCGAGTCATCAACCTGATAGGCAAAACTGGTGTCAATGTGATCTCTCGAGTGTTGGGCGTGCTGCTGGCGGCGCTTGCCGTGCAGTACATTGCCGACGGCGCACGGAGTTTATTGAAATTGGGTTAATGGATACTATATTTTTGAGTTTCGAGCATCATTGTTTCGCAACTGGGTTTATCACGATTTGCGGAGTCTTTCAACTTCAATTTGAAATTCTTCAAGCGTGAGCAGTTCATCTTTGATTCCTCGACCACGTTCACGCAAGCGTTTTGCAATCCTAGGTGGTACATGCTCATCCACAGGTTCGCTCATTAAAGCGCGTTCCAAATCGTTTTGCAAAAATGGTGCAATTCGTTCCCAAGTCTCGAGCGGCAACACGACAGCGATTTTAACGCCATTCTCGTCGGTTAAGAATTGCGGCTTGCCCGAATCCACACGGCGCGGGGCATGGCGCGATTTACTCGAGTCCCGAGTTTTGGCAGGTGCGGTCATGCGGATATTGTAGCGTTTGGCTCGAGAATCGCAAGGTAATGCCAGTCGAATAAGCAACAGAAAATCCTCTACCCTCGAGTCTGGAGTTTTGTGTTCTTGAGCTGACTATATTTTGGTGCTCCAAATTACCCACGCAGAGGCACGTGTTAGTCTAGGTGTCATGCAAACAGAGCGGTATCCATTACCTAAAAAATGTGAACAGCACAGGATTTACATTCATGTTTAAGAAAATACCTAACACCATAAAAAGTATTACGCAACAAAACAATCAAACGCTTGAAAGAACGCACGTCACTTTATGAGTGCTTTGACCCATGACATTGTTGCCAAACTCTGGAATCTTTGCAATGTGCTTAAAGACGACGGTGTGACTTATCACCAGTACGTGATCGAATTGACCTACTTGCTTTTCTTAAAAATGGCGAAAGAAACCCAAACTCAAAATCGCTTACCCAAAGGCTACACTTGGGACGATTTAAAAGAAAAACCTGACCTCGAGCGTCTCGAGTTTTACAAAACCTTACTTGTGCATCTTGGCTTGCAAGGTTCTGCGATTGTGAAAGAAATTTACACGAACGCCAATTCGTTTGTGAAAAAACCAAAAACCTTGTCCACGTTGGTCGAAGAAATTGATAAAATAAATTGGTTCAGCGTTAAGCAAGAAGGCATTGGCGACCTGTATGAAGGGTTGCTCGAGAAAAATGCCAGTGAAAAGAAATCAGGGGCAGGGCAGTATTTCACCACGCGCCCATTGATTGAAAGCATTGTACACGTCATGCAACCAAAGCTCGAGGATATTATCCAAGACCCTGCCGCCGGGACGGGTGGCTTTTTAATTGCGGCAGATCGGTCTATACGACAGCAGAGTGACCCATCCAAGTGGACGAACAAACAAAAAGAAAAGCATCAGCTTGGCACGTTTTACGGCATGGAACACGTTCAAGACACGTATCGTTTGGGACTGATGAATCTCTCCTTACATGGACTCGATTATGCGATGGGCGCGGCAGGAATTCATTATGGAGACACGCTTTCACCAGATCATGCAGTGTTACCAAAAGCCACATTGATGCTCAGCAATCCACCATTTGGCTCTAAAAAAGGCGGTGGTTTACCAGATCGCCCCGATTTCCCGTTTCAGACCAGCAACAAACAACTCTGTTTTTTGCAACACATTTACCTTGGTTTGCAACGTGGCGGACGGGCGGCTGTGGTCTTACCCGACAACGTGCTTTTTGAAGGCAATACAGGTAAGCAAATCCGTATGGACTTGATGAACAAATGCAACTTGCACACGATCCTGCGGCTTCCATCGGGTATTTTTTACGCGCAAGGTGTGAAAACGAATGTGCTGTTCTTCACCCGAGGCGAAACAGACACGAACAACACAAAAGAAGTTTGGGTGTACGACCTTCGCGCCAAAGCACCAAAATTTAACAAGAACACGCCACTGACTCGAGATT
The DNA here is from genome assembly GCA_043730305.1 of Deinococcales bacterium. Classification (GTDB taxonomy): domain Bacteria; phylum Deinococcota; class Deinococci; order Deinococcales; family JAAFIG01; genus JANXTZ01. Next base: position 8,320 of record JAYTKL010000251.1, read on the forward strand.
ACTTTGCAGGGTTTGAACAAGCATTTGGTTATGACCCATATGGCAAACCCTCGAGCCTCAAAAAACGAATCAGCACTGACGAACAAGGACGATTCCGCAAATTCTCGAGAGAAACCATTGCAGAACGCAACGAAAGCCTCGATTTTTCTTGGCTCAAAGACCCGACACAAGATATTCCCGAGCCTGCCGTGATCGTCCGTGACTCGATTGTGACGCTCGAATCCGCACTGGGAAACCTACGCAGTTTACTGGTACTCTTGGGCGAAGAACCCGAGGAGACAGAAACATGAACCCGCCTGCTTTACAGGTCAGTTTTGCCCCAATTCTGACCTTGATTCAACAAGCCAAAGCTCGAGCATTCGCGGCTGTGAATCATGAATTGATTGATTTGTACTGGCATGTTGGACAGTACATCAGTCAAAAAACCGAGCATGACGGCTGGGGAAAAAACATAGTCCAACAACTTGCCGTGTGGTTGGCGACACAAGAACCAGAGGCTCGAGGTTTCTCGGCATCCAACCTGTGGCGCATGAGACAATTTTTTGATACCTACCAAGCCGATCCAAAACTCGCACCAGTGGTGCGAGAATTACCGTGGACGCATAATCTCTTGATTTTAGCCAAGTGCAAATCCCAACCAGAACGCGAATTTTACCTGCAACTTGCGGTGCAACAACGCTGGGGAAAACGCGAACTCGAGCGGCAAATTGACGGTGCAATGTTTGAACGTGCTGTCAATAACCCCACAAAAATATCAAAAGCGCTGCAAGAAATACCCAAAGCCGGACAAGTTTTTCGGGACAGTTACTTGCTCGAGTTTTTAAACCTTCCCGTCAACCATTCCGAAGCCGATTTGCAACAAGGTTTGGTGGCAAACCTCAAAGACTTTCTGCTCGAGTTGGGCATGGGATTTTGCTTTGTTGGGCAAAATTACCGTGTGCAAGTGGGCAATCAAGACTTCCGAATAGACTTGCTGTTCTTTCACCGAGGATTGCAAGCCCTAGTGGTGTTTGAACTGAAAATCAGCGATTTTAAACCAGCCCACATGGGACAACTCGAGTTTTATCTCGAGGCACTTGACCGCGATCACCGCCAAGCACACGAAGCACCCAGCATTGGCGTGTTGTTGTGCAAAAGCGCCGATTCGGAAGTGGTGGAATACGCCCTGGCACGAACCGCATCGCCTGCTTTGGTGGCGCAATACATGACGCAACTGCCGAACAAAGCCTTGCTGCAAGCCAAACTCGAAGAGTTTTACGATTTGGCAACTCGAGATGAGGCAGGATAATGGCTGAACCCAAAGAAAATTTACAAGAAGAAATTGAACTTGAAATACCAGAATCATGGCTCTTGGTACACCTTGGCGATATTGTTCAATACGGAAGTGTTCAAAGAGCCGAACCATACGAGATTCCAGAAAACGCATGGTTATTGGAGCTAGAAGATATTGAAAAAGATTCATCGAGACTCTTGCAGCGCGTTGTTTCTAGTAATCGAAAACCAAAAAGCACAAAGAACCGTTTTACAACTGGAGATGTTTTATACGGAAAATTGCGTCCATATTTGAACAAGGTACTTTTAGCTGATCGAGATGGTTTTTGCACAACCGAAATCGTACCCATAAAACCAAATGAAGTCCTCGACGGACGCTATTTACTCTATTGGTTGAAATCTCCCAAGTTTCTTGAATACGTGGATGAGGTGAGTCGTGGGGTAAATATGCCTCGATTAACGACTGATGCGGGTATTAACGCGCCTCTTGTCCTTGCCCCTTTGAACGAGCAAAAACGTATTGCAGAAGCACTCGAGCAAGTGAACTCGAGCATTACGCAATTGAACGAAGCGCTTGAACAAGTAAAACGATTTCGGCAAGGCACACTAACTTCAGCAATAGATGGGACATTGACAGAAGAATGGCGCGGAGAATCTAATGATTTTGAGGATTGGGAAGATTCTGATCTGCAATCTGTGGCAGAAATAGGAACAGGTTCTACCCCATTACGTTCTAATCCACAGTTTTTTTCAAAGCACGGAACGCCGTGGATTACAAGTGCTGCCACGGGTCAACTTTTTGTCACCTCTGCATCACAGTTCGTGACCGATGCTGCCATATTGGCACATCGGCTTAAAAAATATCCAATTGGGACACTGTTGGTTGCAATGTATGGTGAAGGTAAAACTCGAGGACAAGTTACTGAATTGGCAATTGAAGCGACAATAAATCAAGCTTGTGCAGCAGTGATCGTTGATGAAACGCTGGTATCGAAAAGCTATGTGAAAATTGCCCTTCAAGCAAACTATTTTCAAATACGTGAACTTGCAGAAGGTGGAAGTCAGCAAAATCTAAATCTGAGTAAAATCAAAGAATTTCCACTTTTGTTACCACCAATTGAAGAACAACTCGAGATTGTTCGACGTGTCGAAGAACTCTTTACAGTAGCTGAAAATTTAGAAACCCAATATCTCGAAACACGCACTCAACTCGAGCAAGCCATACCAAAACTGCTCGAGAAAGCGTTTCGTGGCGAACTTGTGCCACAAAACCCAAGTGATGAACTAGCATCGATATTGCTTGAAAGAATTCGATTGGCTCGAGAAGAGGAAGCAAAAAAACCAAAAGAAGTTAAGCTAGTAAGAGAGAATCCAATGAAAAAAATTACAGTCGAAACTTTGGAGGAAATGATTCGTCAATTACCAAACGATCTATTTACGTTTGACGAAATTCGTGATGTTGTGACTACGGATTATGAAACATTAAGAGATTGCCTGTTTGAGCTTCTGAATGAGTCCAAGATTGAACAGATTTTTGATCAAAAAACTAACTCTATGCACTTCAAGGTGAATCCATGAGGTTGCTCAGAGTCAAAGTGATTTCTGCTAAGACATGCGGTGGACTTTTAGATGATTTGGATGTGTGGTTCAGGAATCCGTTTGATGTAAGCTTTGATTTTGATCCTTTGTGTCTTATTGGACCAAACGGCGCGGGTAAATCGCAATTTTTACAAGTGCTATCTGAAATGTTTCAATCTGTGATCCATGCCTGTCTACCAAATGAAGAACGCAAAGAAAGCAATCCCGATTTACAATTTATTCTCGAGTATATGATTCGGATAGATTCTGAAGAATCGCCTGTTCATATCAAGGTTTCAAGAGAAGCAAAAACTAGAAACAGACGTGCAATACTGATTATTGAACGAAAAACGAATGATGAATGGGTTACTTGTTTATTCGAGGATGCTAAAACACATGAGTTATTGCCACAGAGAATCGTTGGCTATACTTCGGGCGATAATGAAACACTCAGTTTGCCATTTCTAATTAGTCGTAGTGAATATGCTAATGGAGTTGGAATTGATGCTTTGAACCCAACAACCAAGAAAACATTAATTCCTGATACTCGATTGATGTTAATTGATTATGGTACACATCTCGAAGTGCTTGTTGCTAATTTACTTTTAGGTAGTGAAAAACAACGTAAAGCTTTACTGGAAGAAGCAAACCTCAAAGATATTCGTTCATTCCGTTGTGTGATTCAGTTAGCACACACCGCTGTTCCTAAAGCACCAAATCGTAGAGGGGCTGTTCGCAAAGGTATTCAGTTGACAGATGAACTCGAGGAATATCTCAAACAACTTCAAAAGTGTGCAACTTGCTACGACTATGACGATAAAATAGAAAAATATACTTTTGATTTTTGGGTAAATGAACAATCCAAAACAGCCTTTAAATATTTCTGGGAGAATGCTTTAAAGTTGTACTCAGCATTGCATAAACTCGCAATGCTCAATGATTTAGCAATTTCCAGAAAGACTCGAGAGCGATTTGAAAGTGCTCTCGAGTCTCGACGATTTGCTTCCCGATTGCCAGAGCCACAAGATGAAGATAAGGTATTTCGTTTTGACCGTGTAACTTTCACATCCACAAAAGATAGAAATGAAGAAGTGGACTATGTTTCGCTTTCCGACGGTGAGCACCAACTTGTCCAACTATTGGGTACGCTCAGTATGCTTTCAGAACCCAATGTCTGCTTTTTGCTTGATGAGCCAGAATCACATTTCAACCCGCAATGGCGGGTCAAATTTGTTTCGAGATTGTTGAACTTACATACCAGCAATGGCACTCGAGGTGATGAAAAAGCGTTGGTAGCCCAACAAGAGTGTTTGATGACAACTCACGCGCCATTTGTGCCGTCTGATATGCAAAAAGAAAAGGTGTTTATCTTTGGTAAGGAAAACGGTAAAGTCGTTGTCCGACACCCAGATATTGAAACATATGGAACAACCTTTGATTCGATTCTCGAGGAATGCTTTAATGTGCGTCCCCCAATCTCGGGTGTTGCACGACAGGAAATTGACGATTTAATGAAAAATACTAACCCTGATGAGATTCGAGCAGGGATGCAACGTTTGGGCGACTCTGTAGAAAAAGTGTTCTTGGCTGATCGAGTCCGTCAGTTGCTTAAGAAGGATGGAAAGTAACTTGTTATACGGATACCCGATAGAAGCAACCGCAGAAAATTGGCTTCATGATTGCTTATTTGTAGCACTCCACTCCGTCCATGCGGATGTTCAACTTGGCGTATTCGACAAAACTTGGATCGATTACATACCAACTGAATATCAGGCAAAACTTAGAACTCGTATAGGTTTAAATCGAATTGAAGAATATCGAAATGTTTTATGCCAACTCACAGCAGAAGAACAAAATCAAGTTTTAAAAGCACTGCAAAATCAAAATTTAATCACTCAACTTCTAGCCTGCGAGTGTAACTGTGACGCAATTACGGACTTGCCTGAAACTATTCGTCAAACAATCTTAAGCCTTTTTGAGTATGCGTTTAAGACGTTACTCAAGGAATTAGGAATTCGAGACAAGCATTACAGTCAAATTTACAAGCATAGTCACAGATTATGTCCTTTCTGTGGTTGTGAGGGTTTCGATGCTCCTGGCGCACCTCGAGAAGCTCTCGATCACTACCTAGCTGACAGCAAGTATCCGTTTGCCGCAGCAAACCTTAAAAATCTTGTTCCAATGGGTAATAAATGTAACTCGAGGTATAAACTCGCACAAGACATTCTTAAAAAAAGTGATGGAACACGCCGCCGCTCTTTCTACCCATACGCTGAAACTGAAACGACTAAGATTTTGTGGACGGCAAGTTCCGAGACAGAATGGAAGCGAACATGGGCAAATACAAAACCTACACACCAGAATTCAAACTTGAAG
>JAYTKL010000252.1:0-2055 GCA_043730305.1 Deinococcales bacterium
GATCAACTTCTTGCTGGCAAAGACGTGGTCTTGACCATTGACCCCGTAATCCAAGCGATGGCAGAGGCGGCGCTCGAGAAAGCGATTCGAAGCGAACAGGGCGATACGGGAACGGCTGTGATTTTGGAAGCCAAAACCAACCGCATTTTGGCAATGGCGAATTACCCCAATTTTGACCCGAACAATTGGCGCAGTGTGCAGAACAAAAGCAATTGGAGCAACCGTGCCCTGCGCGATTACATGGACCCTGGTTCGACCATGAAAGGCTTGGTTGCCGCCGCTTTGATTGACTCGGGTTGCGCCACCCCAGAGACCGCCGTGTACGCCCCGATGCGCCGCAGTATTTCAGGCATTTCGATCGGTGATGCCATCGAGCACAAACCCGACCTGAACTTAAAAAGTGTCTTGCGTTACTCGAGTAACGTTGGCATCAGCAAACTCTCTGAATGCTTACCGAGCGAAAAGTTTTACGGTTATTTGCACAAGTACGGTTTTGGGCAAGAGGTTTGGTCAAGTACCAAATGGGGAACGCCAGGCGTGCTTCACGATTGGAAAGACTGGCGACCAATAGACCGCGCCAATTACAGTTTCGGGCAGGGCATCAGCACCACCGCGCTGCACTTGGCTAGCGCCTACAGTGTTTTGGTCAACGACGGCATGTTGATCACCCCAACCCTGATGGCAGGGCAAAAGGTTAAACCAGCTTACCGGGTTGTCTCGAGCAGTGCCGCCAAGCAAACCCGAGAAATGCTGCAAGCCAGCGTCGAAGACGGATTAAAATTTGGCATCGTTCCAGGATTTCCGCTCGGCGGGAAAACTGGCACGGCGCAAACTTGGACAAAAAATGGTCGAATCTCGAGCGACGTTTTCGGGGCGTTGTTTGCTGGGTTTTTTCCAGTCGAGAAACCAAAAGTCACCATGTTGATCGAAGTCTTTCACCCACGAAAACAAAAACACGGTTCGCAAGTCAGTTTGCCCGCCTTTACCGACATCACCCGCGAATTAGCCAGCTATTGGCAGATGACCCCAACCGAAGCCAGTCTGAAGGCGTCAATGTACAAAAAGACCCACCGCACAAGATAAACGTAGGGCGCCGCTTGCCGCGCCCCTACGCAATACCGTTTTTTGATGGTTTGCGCCCTGCCTCCAATCTGGTACATTAATCTGATGCGTTCTTTACTCACTTCACTCAACTTACTCATAGAAGGCGAAATTCTGCTTCACACCCGAGGTCTGGCATGAAAGAATCTAACCTCAACCCACTAGAGCCTCGAGCCTGGATTTCAGCGCTCGAGGCTTTTGGCGTGATGATTCAAGCGGACGTTCGAGCGGCGAAGGCAATCACCTGGGATTCGCGGCAAGTCAACGAATTCACGGCGTTTGCAGCGTTGGCTGGCGATGCCGAACACGGCAACAATTACCTTCAGGCGGCACTGGCGGCAGGTGCGCCTTTCGTCTTGACCAATCTCGATGTGCCTCGAGCCGTGCGGGTTTCAGATGCCAGCGCCGCGCTGCGATCCTGGGGAAAAGCTTGGCGTCTCGAGACTGGCGCAACCATTATTGGCGTGACGGGTTCGGCTGGAAAAACCACGGCACGTTCTTACATCGCGGCGGCGCTGAATTGCCCGAGCAATTATTACAACACCTTAAACGCAATTGCCTGTTACCTGCTCTCGAGCGTCACGCCAAACTCCAAACACGTGCTCGAGCTTGGCATTGACAGAATTGGAGAAATGGATGAACTGGTCAATCTGACTACGCCCGATTTGGGTGTTATCACCAGCGTTGGCGCGGCGCACCTCGAGTTTTTTGGCAGCTTGAATCAAATTGCCTATGAAAAAGGCAGGATTCTCGAGGGGCGAAATGGTCTCGTGGCGGCATCCTGCGCAAGTCTGTACCCAGTCGTGCAAAGTTACGGTTTTGAAGAAGCTGCAACGTTTCAAGGCAGGGATTTGAAACCCGAAGATTCCAGCGTCAGTTTTTCTTTTCAAGGCTTGCCCGTGACCATTCCCAATCCTTCAGTCAAAGTCGCCGAAGCCGCGCTGGGCGCTCTTG
>JAYTKL010000253.1:0-1913 GCA_043730305.1 Deinococcales bacterium
GCCACCAAAAGTGCGCCATTCGCTGGGGAACGGCACTGCCTGATCGGTGTGGCTGGCTTTGCTGGTGCTCATGGATTGCAGTGTAACGTCCCAAGGCAAAATCTGTAAAACCAGGACGTAAACTAAAGCCTGTGAAACTCGAGCCGTTACACCCTCAAAAAGCTTTGATCACGCTCGAGTTTTCGATTGGCGTTCAATCTCGGGCGGCGGCATTAAAAGGCTATCTCGAGGAATTGTTGAAAAGCCTGACGCAAAGCTTGGATCAAGAATTTACACCCGTCACGTTGTTGGTTTTTAACCAAACCGATTGGGGCAAAAACGCGCCTTACCCGTATGGTTTCACGTTTTATCGCCGTTTGAAAAACGCTCAGGGTGTTATTTTTGCGCCCGCCGATTACCCAGCCCGAATGCTTTGGACTTACCGCGAAGTGATTTTACAAGCTCAAAAGACAGGTATGGGCGCACCAGGAACGCTAGCGGAATTCTTTGATTTGACACTCGGTCACGAGCTGGGACATGCGGTTGCCGATCAACTCGAGCTGCGAACCCGCGTGCGTTGGATTGACGAATTTATGGCAACTTTCTTGTACTTGCTGGCGTTAAAAAACACCAATCCAGACGCACTCGGGCGGGTTTTACAATGGGCAAAAATTTTTAGCGTTGGCAGCACCGAAAACACCGTTGACTCGAGTCTTGTGAAACCCGCAGGCATTCGGCTCAAAAAAGCCCAAAAACGCCTCGAGCAATCGGGGGCAAGTCAAGTCACCCGCACCGATTTGGGCGCGTTTGAATTTCCGTTTTCGCGCCTGACAACCGCCAATCAAGCCTGGTTTCAAGCCCAACTGTTACAGCAAGCGCACAGCATCTTGGAGGCTCGAGGCGCGGATTTTATTTTACAAGCGCAAGACCAACTCAAAAACATCAAAGGGCGCGGCGAAATCTCGAAGGCGCTCTTGAAACTCGAGCCTGGGTTGAAAAGCTGGTTTAAGGTTTTTGGCAGTTAAAACGGCAAACTGCCCTGACGAATCCAAGCCAGTTTTTGGTTTAAATCCTCAAAATTTAGCATTTCACCGTCTGCACCAACTTGAACATGCAGCCACTCGAGAAATTGATTGATCAAAAACGCTCGGTCGGAGTCGGAGGCGTCGGCAATCGCAGGGGTTAAACGGTTTGATGGTAAGGCTGCCGCGATCTGACGCCGCAACTTGAGTTGAATTGACTCGCCAGTTTCACCCAAACCCCCAAACTGCCAGACCCGCCATGCAGGGTCGCTCGAGCGCACAAGGCTGCCAATCAATTCAAGATCAAAACCAGAAAATTCGCTAGAAATCGGGGCTGTGCCGTCCAATTCGCAGGTTTTCTCGAGCCAGACCAACGAACTTTGCAGCGCCGCCACAGTTTTATCAAACGCTTGCTGAGCACGGTCAGGGTACGCCAACGAATCTGGGTCAAAACCAAAAAAGGTTGGCACGGCATGACCCAAACCGGGCGCAAAACCCGAATGGGCAAAACTGTCCTGATCAAAATGCAGCAACTGCCCCAAATAATGAAGTCTCTTGACACGGTTGGGTTCGTTCTCAACCCGCGTCCACAACTCGAGCTTTCTGGCTTCTACGGCTTCGGGCGTACCAAAGGCGTGCCAGTTTTGCTGGCTTGGAACATTCAAAACCATGACCTTGAAAAAGTCCTTCTCGGCAACCACGGTCTCGTTGGTGTCCTGACTGAGGTCGCTGCTGGCAATCAACAACGAATCCGCCAGGTCAAAGCACGGAAACCTTAACGCCAGGTACAAACTCAGGTCAAAATGCGTCTCACGCTCGTACGCCAGAGCACCAGAAAACACAACCCAGAGGTTCAAGATCAGCAACACTCGAGCCACAGATTTTACTGGAGAAACTCGCATCTTTTACCCC
>JAYTKL010000254.1:0-7037 GCA_043730305.1 Deinococcales bacterium
GCCCGTGACGCCGAACTCGAGATCCTGGCAAACACCCATGAGAACGAGAAAAAAGAACTCGGACGCCTGGAAGCCATGACCGCCCAAATGAAAATCTGGGGCGGACGCAACGAAAAAAATGCGATTCGCGCCCGCAGTATGCAAAAACGAGTGGATCGTTACGAAACCGACATGGTGGACGCGCCGCCACCAGGCGAAAAGACCGCTCGAGTCGCCTTCCCTTGTGGCGAGTCAAGCGAAATTGTGCTGCAAGCTGGTTATATTTCCAAATCTTTCGGTGGACGAGAACTGTTTAAAGACTTGGATTTTACCGTGCGGCGCGGCGAACGCATTGCCGTGCTTGGACGCAATGGTGCGGGCAAATCCACACTCGTCAAAACCATGCTCGGCATGATGGCATCCGACAATGCCAGGGGTTCGCAACGCCTTGGCTCGAGGGTCAAAGTGGGGTATTACGACCAGCAACTTCGCGGTGTGAACCCTGAAAACACACTTTTCAAAGAAGTCAAAGAATATTTTGAATCCGACCAGCAAGTGCATGACATTCTGGGCGCATACACCTTCCCTTACGACGCACAGTACAAACTGGTTAAAAATCTTTCAGGCGGCGAACGCGCACGACTGGCGCTTTTGAAACTGTCCCTCGAGAAGAACAATTTTCTGGTGCTTGACGAACCGACCAATCACCTTGACATGGAAATGCTCGAGAGTCTCGAGAAAGCCCTCTTAAAATTTGAGGGCACGTTAATCATGGTTTCGCACGACAGGCGTTTTATCGAAAATCTGGCGAATCAAGTCTGGTTGCTCGAGGAAGGCGAATATTACTCCTACCCTGGCGGTTGGGATTATTACAAACAAAAGCACAAAGCGATTGCCGCCACGCCCGAAATTGAGCCTGATACCAAAACCGTTGTCGCGCAAAAACCAGTAGCCAAAGGCATGAACCCCTGGAAACTGAAAGCCGCGATCACCGAACTCGAGAAACGCATCGCCATTCTCGAGGTGGAACAAACCAGCATTTCGAGCGAACTCGCCAGCCCAAGCGCAACCTCAGATTTTGCTGCGCTTGGAAAACGCTCGAGCGAAATTGACGCGGAACTTGTCGAGATTATGGCGAAATGGGAAGAAAACTCGAGCTTGCTGGAAGCGGCGGGCAGCAAGTAATCAAAATCATTCTTCAACCCGATTGCGTTTTTATTTCGCAGGGTCGCCGCTTCTTGACCATAAAATGCACCTGTCTTGATCCCAAGATGCACCTGTCTTGATCCCAAGATGCACCTGACGGGCGGGATCGCTGCGGGCATGGTCGCTTGCTGCGACCTGCTTTTCAACGATCAAAACGATTTTCAATTGGCAACTTTTCACCAGTATTCAAAACTTGAGCCAGATTCAAAATCTTTGGAAAATCCAGTTCGTAATACCAGCCTTCCTCGAGATTTCCATTTTCGAGGTTGCGGTAACAGGTGGCGTTCGGACCGAATTGGCAAGCGCCCAAACATCCCGTTTCGGTCAGGCGCACACCGCCGCCAGAATAGTACGCCAGTCGTTCTCGCTCGAGCGAATTCCAAAGGGTTTGAAACAGGATTCTCGAGCCTTTGGTCGCGCATTTTTCGGAGGTGCAGACCAGCAAATGGGCGCGGGTTTTGAAAAAACTGGGTTTCATGAATTTCCCTTCTCAAGCACCATTCGCAACGCTCGAGTTTTGGCATACGTTTCCTCGAGTTCGGCTTCGGGATTTGAATCTGCCACGATTGCGCCGCCAGCTTGAATTTGAATGCGGTTGTTGGCAATCACGGCGCTGCGAATCACGACCGACAAATCAAAATCGCCGTTTAGATCAAAATAACCGATCATGCCCGAATAGACGCCGCGCCTGACAGGCTCGAGTTCTTGAATGATTTGCATGGCACGAACTTTAGGAGCGCCGGTCATCGAACCTGGCGGGAAGGTGGCTCTCAAAACATCGACGCTCGAGAATTCTGGTCGTAACTCGGCGGTGATCGTGCTGACCATTTGCCAGACTGCCCCGTGAGGCTCGAGCGTGAAAAGGTCTGAAACTTGCACCGTACCGAACTTGGCGACCCGCCCGAGGTCGTTGCGCATCAAATCGACAATCATCAGGTTCTCGCTGCGGTCTTTTTCGCTCTGCTCGAGTTCTCGTTTCTGAACTTGATCTTCTTCAGGTGTTTGCCCTCGAGCACGCGTGCCTTTGATTGGACGAGCCTCGAGCATGTTTTCAGTTTTCTTGAGGAATCGTTCTGGTGAAGCGCTGACAACCGCCAAATCCTCGCCTGACAGAAATGCCGCGAACGGCGCAGGATTGGTGAGCATCAAAGCTTTGTACAATGCAAACGGATCGCCAGAAAATTCTGCCTCGAGACGATGGGTCAAATTGACTTGAAAAACATCACCCGCTTGAATGAACTCGAGGCAACGTTCGACATCCTCGAGATACTTTTCTGGACTGGTCAACGCCTCGAGTTCGCCTGTTTTGAACGAAGTTTTTGAACATGTTTCGATTTGAATAAGCTCGAGAATTTCAGTCCAAACATGTTCACGGTTTTTGAATCCCTCGAGTTTGGTTGTGCTCGAGTACCAAGTTTGATTTTCGTGATCGAAAGCAAGGACAAAATCCATCAGATGCAATCGTAGATCAGGTTGGGTGTCTTGCGAGGGGTGATGCTTGTCATCACCCCTACAAAAATCTTTGCGTTGAATATCCTCAAGATACCGCACCAAGTCGTAACCCAAAAACCCAAGCCAACCGCCAGCGAAATTCATGCCGTCGGGTCTTGTTTGAGGCTCGAGTTTGAAACGATTGAAGACGTTCTCGAGTGCCTCAAAAGGATTTCCCCAAGTCTCGAGAATTTCCCCATTCTCGAGCAACACCGTTTTTGCACCTCGGTTCTCGAGCGTGAAAACTGGGTTGCAGGCGATGTACGACCAAGCGCTTAAGCCAGGCATCAAACTGGCACTCTCGAGCAAGCTTGCCCCCGCACGGTCACGAATTCGTGCGAGGACTTCACGGGGTGAATTTGACAACTCGAGTTTGGAAATCTTGGTGGTCACGTTACACTGCTTTCATGCTCGAGCGCGATTTTTTCCCAAAAACTTCTGGAAATTTGTTGAAATTGTTGTTGGCTCAAGACGGTTCGACCACCAAATTGTGCGAGGCAATTTCGGATTCTCGAGTGTCGTTGACGCTTCATTCGCAAGCCCGCCTTGAAACTGTACCAGAAGTGGTCAGGCATCAATTGGGCGGAACATCCTGGTTGCAACGCCTGACAAGTTTGCATTTTCAATCTCGAGTCTTGATGGACAATTTGACATTTACCCGACTTGACCGCGTACCAGCCTGGTTTTTGAGCGATCTCGAGCAAGGACGTGCACCTGTTGGTCACTTGCTCGAGAAACTCTTTGTGCGCCGCGAACCAATCGTTTCAAACCCTGACCTCGAGCAAGTTTTGTTTGAAATTGTGGGTTTCCCTGATTCAGGCTCGAGCCGTGCCTACACGGTCAACACCGAAGATGGTGCTCTGATGCTGGTGTTTGAGACCTACCGTGCAGGCTTTGCTCGAGCGTTTGAGGCGAATCGTTAATTGCCCAATTCTGGGTGCAATGCCTTTGCCAAAGCTTTTAATGCCACGGGCAAGCGCGGTCCTGGACGCGAAATGGCGTCATTCACCTCACCAGAAAAGTTGATCACACGCTTGTTTTTGACGGCTTTGATCGTGTCCCAGGCTGGACGCTTCAACAGGTCTGCCAAATCTGCGCCCAAAATCACTTCTGGATTGCTTTGAATCACCAATTCTGGACTGATTTGCGGAAACGCGCCAAGTTTGGCTGGAATAATGTTGTTGCCGCCCGCTTTATCAATCATCGCGCCAATAAAGCTCGAGCTTCCTGCGGCGTACGGGGTTGGGTCAACTTCAAAATAAACGCTGACTCGGGGCAGTTTTGAAACGCTGGCTTGAATCGTGTTGAGTTCAAGGCGCATGTTGGTGATCAGTTTCAGGGCGTTTTTTTCATGGTTGGTGATTTTCCCGATCAGACTGATTTTCTCAAAAACATCGTTGTAACTTTGCGCCACACCCGCGTAGACCGTAATCCCCAGTTTCTCGAGGTTTTGCACCAGTTTAGAACCCGAACTCTCGTCGGTCAGCACCAAATCTGGCTTTAATGCCGCGATCGCCTCGAGGTTTGGCACAAAGCCATTGCCGGTTTTTGGCAGTTTGTCCGTCTCGAGTTTGGGGAAATTGCTGTACTCGTCAACGCCGACCAGGCTAATGCCCGCACCGACGGCAAACACGGTTTCGGTATGGCTTGGCATCATCGAGACCATGCGTTTTGGTTGCGCCAGCAGCTTCACGCTGCGACCAAGATCGTCTTTTAACACCAAAGGGTATGTGGTGGCACTCGCAACACTCGAGAATAAGGTTGCCATTAAACCTGCCAGAATCACTTTTTTCATGCTTTCCTTTTTGCGACCATTGTGCTCAGTAAGTGAGATCGAAAATGAACGAATCGTATTTATTTCCTCATGTCAATCAAGTTTTTGGCGTTTAACCTCGAACCATGAAAACCAAATTTTTGATCGCTGCCGTGCTCATGACCAGTTTCATCGCCCAAGCGCAAAAAGGTTTTGCACCTACCGCCAGCCTGAACAAACCTTTTATTTTGGCTTTGGGTTCGCAAATTTCTTTGAAACCCAGCGGCGCGAAGTTGCTGTTTTTGCAAGTGACCAACGACTCGAGGTGTCCAATCAACGCCAAGTGCGTCACGGCGGGTGACGCCCAAATGCAATTCTTGTACTGGTCGCCCAAAGCCACCAAATCCAAAATGATCAGCTTGCAAATGGTTGCGCCCAAAAACAAACTGCAAATTGACGGCACAACCCTGAAAGTCAGCGAACTTCAACCAGGGCGCACGGCTGGCAAAACCTTTGACGTTTCCAAATACAAAGCCACAATGACGTTTATCAAATAATTTCACAAGCGCGGAATCACCACCATTCGACCATCGCTCGAGCGCAACGTCTCGAGTTTGGTCTGGTAGACAGCCTCGAGAATTTCGGGTTGCAAGACCTGCTCGGGTGTGCCGTCGGCAACAACAATGCCGCTCGAGATCAGCACGCAACGATTGGCGAGGGCGGCAAGGTTGAGGTCATGCACGACCATGATGGAGGTTTGCAAAATGCGACCCACGGCATTGCGCAACAAGACCATCAGCTCGGCTTGATGTGACAGGTCGAGGTGGTTGGTCGGTTCGTCGAGCAGCAAAACCCTCGGGTCTTGCGCCAACGCCCTCGCCAGCGCCACGCGTTGACGTTCGCCGCCAGACAGTGCCGAGATTTGACGGTTTGCGAATGCCAGAGCGTCCGTGCTGCGCAGCGCACATTCGACCGCGCCCAAATCGGCTTTGGTGATCCGTCCCCAAAAGCCTTGATACGGAATGCGTCCCAATTTCACCACCTCAAGCGCCGTAAACTCGAGCGGCAGGGGTTCGGACTGTGCCAAATACGCGATGTGCTGACTTTTGGGTTCGGGCGTTTGAATGCTGCCAAAATGGGGTTTTAACAGTCCCGCCAGCAGTTTTAACAACGTCGTTTTGCCCGCGCCGTTGGGTCCAATCAGTGCCACGAATTCTCCAGCTTCAATTGAGAGGTTGACTCTCTCGAGCACGGTGTTTTGACCGTAAGCAAAACTGAGATTTTTGACCGAAATCAGTTTCGTCACGGCTTTCTCCGCATCAACACCAGAAAAAAGATGCCGCCAATCAAGCTGGTCAACACACCCACAGGCAATTCTTGAGGACGCGTCAAGACTCGAGCGCCCAAATCCGCCAGCACCAACAAGACCGCCCCCGCCAAACTCGAGGCTGGTATCAGAACGCGGTGGTTCGCCACGCCCAAACGCCTGACGGCATGGGGTGCGACCAGACCGACAAATCCGATAATGCCAGCAAAAGAGACAGCCGCCGCCGTCACCAGACTGGCGGCAATCACGGTCAATAATTTGATGCGGTCTACCTTTAACCCCAACGTGCTGGCGGTGTCCTCGCCCAGTTGAAGCGCGTCCAACGCTCGAGCCAGCAGCAGCAAAGCCACAATGCCCAAAACGCTGTAGGGCAGAACGTTCAAAACCTCAGACCAGCCAGCCAAACTCAGATTGCCCAGCGTCCAGGAAAAAACGGCTCGCATTCGGTCGGCGTCGCGCAATTGCAAGTAGGTGCTGACCGAAGTCAGAATGCCGCCAACAATCACGCCAGACAAGATCAAGGCATTCGTTCCCCGGGCAAACCTCGAGAGTGCCAAAGTCAGCAACACCGCCCCAAGTGCGCCAACAAATGACAGAATCGGCACCAGTTGACTGCTGCCCGAGAAAAGTCCTGCCGCAAAACCGGCGCTGGCAGTGCCCGTAGCGAACACCGCCACCGTCGCGCCCAACGCCGCACCCGAGGCGCTGCCCATCAGGTACGGATCAGCCAGAGGATTGCGGAACAAACCCTGAAACGCCGCGCCGCACGCCGCCAAGCTCGCGCCGACCAAGGCACCAAAAATAACCCTCGGAAGGCGTAAATTCCAGACAATCAATTCCAGACCCTCGAGTTTGATCCCCAAAATGCCTTTGTAAATGGCGGAAATTGTCGTTGCAGGCGTGATCTCGAGTGTGCCGTTGGAAATTGCAAAAGTCATGATGACCAGCAGCAACAAGCCCATGCCTAAAAGCACTTGAAGCGCTCTCGAGTTTGAAGCCATTGGTTTTGCCAAGTTTGAAAGCATCAACAACCTTTTCCAGATCAACTCTTTCCAGGACAACAAAAAAATCCCGCCCGTAACTCGAGCGAGTCAAAACATAACTAAGTCATCATCAAACCCACCAACCCCTTTCACTCGAGAGGCGCAACCATATCGGTTGCAAATTCTGGCAGGCATTCGGACTTAAGGCTCTCGTGCCTCACACCGTTGCGGTACAGTGCTGGAATCTCACCAGCTTCCCCACTTTAAACTCGAGCTACTCGCCTCGAGCACCAGACCA
>JAYTKL010000255.1:0-4721 GCA_043730305.1 Deinococcales bacterium
TTCCAATCTGCACCATGCTGCCACCGGGACGCGTCGAATGCACGCACGTCTCGAGCGCCCGAGCGTTGCCGCTGGCTTCAATCGAAACATCAAAAACGCCCTTGTTTAACTGAAATTCCTCGAGTTTCTCGGGATGTGACGCGGTGTTGACGGCTCGTGTTGCGCCCATTTCTCGGGCAATCTCGAGCGGCTCATCGAACAAATCTGTGACCGTGATTTCGTTCGCGCCAGCCAGTTTTGCCGATGCCGCCGCCAGCACACCAATCGGACCAGAACCCGTCACCAACACTTTCGCGCCCATGAGTGATCCCACTCGAGAGACCGCGTGCAGGGTCACAGCCAGAGGTTCTGCGCAGGCGACCACATGGTACGGAATGTCGTTTGGTACGACGTGGCATTGAAAATCTGCGACCTTAAAAAACTCGGAAAACCCGCCTTGAACGTGCGGGAACAACGCCGCGCTGCCAAAAAACCGCATGTTTCGGCACAGGTTGCTGCGCCCTGCCAGACAGTAATCGCAAGTCCTGCACGGTCTGGAAGGATCAACCGCGACATGATCGCCAATTGCAACGCTCGAGACTTGCGAACCAACCCGAACGACCACGCCAGAAACCTCATGTCCCAGCACCATCGGTTCTCGCAACTTAAAATCAGCCACGCCACCGTGTGCAAAATAATGCAAGTCTGAGCCGCAAATGCCACCCGCACCAAAACGCACCAGCACTTCCGACGGCTCGAGTTCGGGGGTTTCTCGGGTTTCAATCCTTAAATCTTTGGCTTGATGAATCACACAGGCGACCATGAAATCTCCTTTTAATATGCAAATGGGGTCAACAGCGGTTTTTGTGCAAAATGCGCCGCCAGGTTCCCAACGATCAACTCACCCATCGCGCTGCGCGATTCCAGCGTGCCGCTCGAGTGATGCGGCATCAGGACAACATTCTCGAATTTGAACAAGCCTTCGGGAACGTGTGGTTCGTTGAAAAACACATCCAAACCCGCGCCGCCCACCGTGCCAGCCTCGAGCGCCGCCAGCAGCGCGTCCTCGTCCACAATCGAACCTCGAGACACATTGATCAAACTGCCTTTCGCGCCCAATGCCGCCAGCACGGTCTGGTTGACCATCTTTCTCGAGGCTGATCCGCCTGCGGCGGTCACAATCAAAAAATCGCTCAAGGCTGCCAGTTCGGTCAGGTCGGCTACAAATTGATACGGTTGGTCGGTTTGTGCCGAGGTGTCGGTGTAGGAAATTTGCATGTCAAAGGCGCTCAAGCGTTTCGCCAGCGCTTTGCCCACCCGTCCCAGCCCAACGATGCCAGCGCGTTTTCCAGTCACACGGCGCGTCAAGGGCATCTCGCCCTTTTGCCCCCACTCGAGATTCCGCACGTACTGGTCGCCACGAATCAAGCGCCTGGAGGTCGCAATCATCAAACCGACCGCCATGTCTGCCACGTCTGCGGTCAAAACATCTGGGGTCGTGGTCACGGGAATCCCTCGAGATTTTGCTTTTGCCAGATCAATCACATCCACCCCAACGCCGTAACAGGCGATGATCTCGAGCTTGGGCAGAGCGTCAATCAAAGCCCCCGAAATCCCAACGCTGCCGTTGGTGGCGACCCCACGGATTGTTGCGGACACGTTTGAGACAAATTCGTTGCGGTTGCTGGCTTCCCACAATCGGTGCACCGTGTACGCATTCTCGAGGGCGGTCATGACGCTTGGCATCATCGGGGCGATCATTAAAATGTCGGGGTTCATCAGAACTCCTGGGTTGACTTGCAAATTAAAAAACTCGTGCTGTGGAGGTTATTTGTTAAGTGCTTTCCCGTTCGACAATCCGAAAGCCAATGTCAATTCTTGCCGAGTCCACCCGAGTTCCACGAAGTCGGCGTAGTAACATGTCGGCTGCCAAACGCCCCATCTCAAAACGCGGCGTGGCGACGGTCGTTAAACCTGGGTTGACTTGACTGGCAATTTCGGAATCGTTAAACCCAATGATAGCGATATCTTTTGGAATTTTTATTTTGCGCCGCTGGCATTCAAACAACGCCCCCGCCGCGAGGTCATCGTTGGCAAAAAACACGGCATCTACCATCGGGTACTTCTCGAGCAGGTCAATCATGAGTTGCTTTCCCACGCCGATGCTCGAGGCTTTGTCGTTGGTGATGACGTAATGGTTTGGCAGCTTGCGGCGCTTTAAGGTTGCCAGAAAACTCTTCATGCGCCGTGCGCCGCGCAAATCGAACTGGGTCAACATGCCAGCGTAAGCGATGTGCCTGTAACCCTTGTCCGCCAGAAACTCGGCGGTGGCAACGCCAACATGTTCGTGCGAGAATCCAACGTTCATGTCAATCGGGTTATCGGTCAAATCCATGATTTCGACCACTGGCACTCGAGCTTGGGTCAGCATGTTTCGGGTGCGGAGGCTGTGATCCACACCAGCAATCACAATCGCGTCCGGTTGCCAGCCCAAAAGTGTCGAAATCAGTTGCTCCTCAGCCTCGAGCTGATACTCGTTCGTGCCCAGCAAAATCTGATAGCCCTCCTGGGGCAACAACGAATACAAACCCTCGAGAAACGGTACGTACACGGGATGGTTGAGGGTTGGAACGATCACCGAGATGGCTTTCGCCGTACCCGAAGCCAGACCGCCTGCCACCCGATTGGGAATGTAACCCAGGGTTTCGACCGCCCGCAAAATCTGCTCGCGCAAGTCGCTCGAGACCATCTCGGGATGGTTTAATGCCCTCGAGACGGTCATTGTGCCGACTCCCGCCAGTTTTGCCACATCCACAATCGTGCTGCGTTTTTGACTCGAGACCTCAACCGTGGCACTCGAGGTTTTTCGGGTGACAGGGCTTGATTTGACTGTTTTTGCACGGCTTGTTGTCACAACTGTCCTCGAGATGAAAGAAGGTTTTGGCATCAACTTTTGGGTTGACAGGGCAACCATTGATCCACTAACCTTGATAAAACCTGATAACGCTATCATACGCAAATGTTTCTCGAGATTGCAAGCGCTCGAGAATTACTAAGGAGTTTTTGTGAGCACCAACCTTTTTGACCTTTCAAACCAAAGAATTCTCGTGACAGGCTCAAATGGTGGCATTGGTTACACTATTGCCGAAGGACTAGCCCAGCACGGCGCAAGCATCATTCTGAACGGACGTGATGGTGAAAAACTCGAGCGTGCGGCGCTCGAGTTGCGGGCAAAAGGATTTGTCATCGAAACCGCCAGATTTGATGTTACCAACGAATTGGAGATCGAAGCCGCCATTTTAGAACTACGGACAACAGGGGCAATTGATGTGCTGGTCAACAACGCGGGCATTCAACGATGCGTCAGCCTCGAGAACATCAGTTTGTAAACCTGGAACGAAGTGCCAAACGATGGGGAAACCCCGAAGAACTGATCGGCGCAAGCGTTTTTTTCTCGAGCAACGCCAGCAATTTCGTAAACGGTCAAATTTTGTACGTGGATGGCGGCATGATCTCGGTCTTATAAATCGGGATTAGAATAAAGCTCGAGAAGTGACATGTGAACACTCAAACTCGAGTCAAATTTACGCCCGTAACGTGATCAGGAGCATGAAATGAACAAAGCAGACATTGGCGTGATCGGACTTGCCGTGATGGGCGAGAACCTCGTTTTAAACATGGCATCAAAAGGATTCACCGTTGCCGCCTTCAACCGCACCGTGCAAAAAGTCACGGATTTCAAAGCCTCTCGAGGCTCGAGCGACAAGATTCTGGGCGCTCACACGCTTGAGGAATTTGTGGGCAGCCTTGCCAGCCCGCGCAAAATCATGCTGATGGTCAAGGCGGGCAAACCCGTTGATGACAGCATCGCCCAACTCGAGCCGCTGCTCTCGCCAGGTGACATCATCATTGACGGCGGCAACAGTTATTTTGAAGACACCGTGCGGCGCACCAAAGCGCTCGAGGACAAAGGCTTTTTGTTCATTGGCACCGGCGTTTCTGGCGGCGAAGAGGGCGCGTTGCTCGGACCGAGCATCATGCCTGGCGGCAGCAGTAAGGCTTGGGAATTCGTCAAACCCATTTTCCAAGGCATTGCCGCCAAAGTCGCCGACGGCAATGATATTTCTACGCCGAACGCTTCGCGTTCGAGCAAGCCCTGCTGCGACTGGGTTGGCTCTGACGGCGCGGGTCATTTTGTCAAAATGGTACACAACGGCATCGAATACGGCGACATGCAAATGATTGCCGAGGCGTACAGTCTGCTGCGCGAAATCGCGGGACTGAGCAACCTCGAGATTGCCAACACGTTCTCCGAATGGAACAAAGGCGAACTCGACAGTTACCTGATCGAAATTACCGCCGACATCCTGACCAAGAAAGACGATGAAACAGGTCTTGACCTGGTGGACATCATCCTCGACACCGCCGGACAAAAAGGCACGGGCAAATGGACCAGCACCACCGCGCTCGAGGTGGGCAGCCCCAGCAGCACCATCGCCGAAGCCGTGTTCGCCCGCTGCCTGAGCGCCCTGAAAGAAGAACGCATGGCTGCCTCGAGCATCATTGCGGGACCCAAACTCGAGTTCACTGGCGACAAAACCGCCTTTATCGAACAGGTGCGCCAAGCGCTGTTTGCCAGCAAGATTTGCTCTTACGCCCAAGGTTATCAACTCATGCGAATGGTGGCGCTCGAGCGAAACTGGAAGCTTGATTTTGGCAGCATTGCACTGATGTGGCGCGGC
>JAYTKL010000256.1:0-7622 GCA_043730305.1 Deinococcales bacterium
ATCGGTTGGAAAACCAGGAAATTCGGCAACCGACAAATGCAGTGGATTAAATTTGTTGCTGCTCGCATCGATCCGAATCGTGGTGTTGTCCATCTCGAGAATGCCGACGCCCGCCTCAATCAATTTTGCCGACACGGAACGCAAATGGTCAAGATTGGCATTGGTCAGCGTCAACACCCCACGCGAGGCGGCGGTGACCAACATGAACGTGGCTGCCTCGAGACGGTCAGGAATGATGCTGTACTCGCCACCGTGCAGTTTTTCGACGCCCTCGATCTCGAGCGTGTGGGTTCCAATGCCGTGAATTTTTGCGCCCATCGTGGTCAAGAAATTGCACAGGTCAATCACATCTGGGTCAATTGAAGCATTCTCGAGGCGCACAATGCCCGTACCGAGGGTCGCGGCGGAAATGGCGTTTTGAGTGCCACCGACGGTCAACAGATCAAAGACAAAACGTCCGGTGAGTGGTCGGTCGCGCACAGCAATAAAGTCACCGTTGTTTTCGACTACGGTCGCGCCCATTGCCCGAAGCGCCTTGACATGCTGATCAACCGGTCTAACGCCAAACGAACAACCGCCAGGCATGCTGATTCGTGCCTCGCCTGCCCGTGCCAATAGCGGTCCCAAGACGTTAAAACTGGCACGCATTTTGGACACTAAACTGTAAGGCGCTTCGATGCTGGTGATTTCTGGAGTATGAATACGGAGGCTGTGCTGCGAAATCCATTCAAAGTTTGCACCCAAGGATTTGACAATCTCGAGGATACATTCCATGTCCGACAGGCGCGGCACGCCGTTCAAGACAATTGGTTCGCCGATCAGCAGTGACGCGGCAATGATTGGTAATGCCGCATTTTTGGACGGGTTGACTGGCAAGATACCGCTTACAGGATTGCCGCCACGAATGATTAACGGCGCGTTTGACATGGTTTTAGATTCAAAAAGAGGTGGCATGTTGGTTCTTTCTGCTCGAGAATTCTTCCCGAAATTCGAGCGGTTGGAGGATGCTGCGGTGACATCTTTGCTTGCGATGTTGATCGCCATGCGATGAGTATAATACACAAACGACTCAAAATGTGAAGATTCCTACAAGAGAGTGTCATTATCAAGATGCGACTTTACCTATGAAACTCTGTTGATAACCATGCTAGACTTGCCACAATGCCGCACACGGAGGTAAACCACATGCCCAAAAAAGAAAAAAAGCGCCTCCAAGTCGTGATTTCAGACGAACAAGATGCCCTGCTGACCAAAGCCGCCTACGAGCTGTCAAGCCCTGAGCGTCTGGTCTCCAAATCCGAAGTGGTGCGTCTTGCGATCGAAAAAATCAGCAAAGAACTCGCCGATGGCAACTCGCTCGAGCCTCTACTGGCATCCTTGATCGCCGAAGAAGAGCTTGAAGCCTAAACAACAGTTTTCATCAAGACTGCGTAAACTCGAGATCACATGCGACCATTTTTGCTGGTTTTGATCGTTGCACTTTCGGGTTGCAGTTACACGTTTTTGCCCTTAACTCCTGCTCCCTTAAAACTCGAGCCGCGTTTGGTGCTTGGACGCGCCGAACTGACCCGCTCGGGCGCAAACATTTTATTGCGCCTCGAGTTTTTAAAAATACCGCTTGAGGGTTACTTAAGTGTCAAACTCGAGCGCAACGATGACCCAGTGACCGAGGATTCCAAGTTGATTTCGGTCAATACCCAAAGCCTCGAGTGGAAATTGAGTGACGCGGTTCTGGGACGCTACCGCGCCTACCTTTTTTGGCAGGGAGACGTGGTTCGGGCGCTCGATTATGTGCTCGAGAAGTAATCGAGCCATTGATGCGTTAAACTGAGATTATGATGTTGCAAAATCCCAAGGACTGGAACAGTATCCAGCCGTTTTTTCATGACCTCCAACAAACAGACCTGAATCAGCAGAACGTTGAGGACTGGCTTCAACGCTGGTCTGATCTCGAGGCTCAAATTTTTGAGGCGTACTCCAGGGCGTACCGTGCCAAAATGGAAGACACCAGCAATCACAGTGCCGAGACGGCATTTCTGGATTTACTCGAGACTGTCCTGCCACCTGTCAGCATCGCGGCAAATGAACTCAAACAAAAGCTTTTGGCGTTTTCAGATTATCAACCCACAATTCAAACCAGTCAATTGCTGAGACGCATTCGCGCCGAAGCCCAGATTTTTCAAGAAAAAAACGTGCCACTGTTCACCGAACTTGGCAAGCTGGCGGTCGAATACGACAAAATTGTCGGGTCACTCGAGATCGAATTCGAGGGAAAGAAAATCACGTTTTATGCGGCGAACGCCAAGCTCGAGCTGCCAGACCGAGCCTTACGAGAAACAATTTACCGGCGGATGGTTGCCGCCTGGGCGCTGGTACGCGATGAACTCGATCTAATCTTTTTAAAAATGCTGCCCTTACGCAGACAGATTGCCAAAAATGCAGGTTTCAACGATTACCGCGAATACATCTGGCTCGAGAAAAACCGTTTTGATTACAGCCCCGAGGACGCCCTAAACTTACATCAGATCATTCTTGACCAGGTTGTACCCATTGCCTCCGACTTGCGGATCGAGCGCTTGCAACGCTTTCAACTGGATGCCGTAAAACCTTGGGACACGAACGTTTCTTTCGATGGCTTACCTGCGTTGCGACCATTTTCCAATGTCACCGAGTTGGAGTCCAAAATCTCGAGCATGTTTCATCGCTTGGACTCCGAACTTGGCGTTCAGTTTGATACTTTGCGCGAAAAAGACCTTGACTTGGAAGCTCGAGCGGGCAAAGGTCCAGGCGGTTTTTGTGATTTTTTTCCAGCTTCGGGAAAAGCCTACATTTTTATGAACGCGGTCGGCACGCAAGACGATGTTCAAACCATGTTGCATGAAGGCGGACACGCCTTTCATGCGCTCGAGTCTTATGCCCAGCAAAATTTGCACTGGAATTATCACGGACCAATGGAATTTTGCGAAGTCGCCAGCATGGGCATGGAATTGCTTGCCAGCCCGTATTTGGAGCTTGAAAACGGCGGCTTTTACTCGACACAAGATGCAATTCGTGCTCGGAGCATTCACTTAAGACAATCGGCGATTTTGTTCTTGCCGTACATGGCAGTCGTGGACGCATTTCAACACTGGCTGTATGTGGACGCCAATGACAATGTCAAGATGGCAGAGATTCACGCCAAATGGGCACAATTGCACCAAAAATTTGTTCCATCAGTTGACTTTGCAGGCATCGAAGCTGGACTTCTGATGCGTTGGCAATTGCAAAGCCACATTTTTACCGCTCCGTTCTACTACATCGAATACGGCATCGCGCAACTGGGAGCCTTGCAACTTTGGCAACATTCACTCGAGAAACCACATCAAACCGTTCAGCAGTACCGTCACGCCCTCGGACTGGGTAACACCAAAGGCTTGGCAGAATTGTTTGCCGCCGCAGGCATCAAATTGCCTTTTGATGCGCAATTGGTGAAAGGACTGATGACTTTTGTCTCTGAGCAAATCGGCTTGAAATACGCCTGAACAACTCGAGTTAACCAATGACAACTGGCGCGGGGATTCGTTCGGGCATTCTGAACTCAATATCTTCGGGTTGACCCTCTTCGATGACTTGAAGGTTTGGGTTTTGGGTTTTGAAAAACGAAATGATGTCTTGCACCAAATCATCGGGCGTGCTGGCGGCACTGGTAATGCCCACACTGCGAACACCTACAAGCCAGGAGTCTTGCAAATCGCTCAGGCTGTCGAGGCGTTCCGCTCGAGGTGTCAAAAGTTCTGCAAGTTCGAGTAACCGCATTCCATTGCTCGAGGTGGTGCTGGTCACGATCAAGAACAAATTCACATGTGGTGCAATCTGTTTGACAGCCGCCTGACGGTTTTTGGTGGCATAACACAGGTCATCTCGAGATGGAATGGTCAGTTTGGGAAAGCGCGATTTGAGGACTTCAATGGTTTTGTCGGTGTCGTCCACCGAAAGCGTGGTTTGGGTCAAGACAATCACTTTTTCTGGATTGGGAACAGTGACCACATACGGGTCAGCCATGTTGGAATCAAGTTTGCGGTTGCCCAGCACGCTAACCAAGGTCGTCTGATCTGGTGCTTCGCCAAAAGTCCCAACGATTTCCTGATGTTTGCTCGAGTCACCAATCAACAAAATCTGATACCCCAATGCGGCATACTTTTTGGACTCAGTATGAACTTTCGTGACCAAAGGACAGGTCGCATCAATCGTTGCAAGTCCTCGAGCCGCAGCTTCAAAGCGCAAAGCAGGGGAGACGCCGTGCGCCGAAAACACCACGGTATCACCAGCATTCGGCAATTTCTCGAGGTCAGCCAGATTTTCAACAAAACGCACGCCATCCTCACGCTCGAGCCGTCCGACCACCGTATCGTTGTGAACAATGCTGTGATAAACGACCAGATCGCCAGCGTTTAAATCGCTGGCGGATTTGGCGGCAAGTTTCACGGCGTCAATTGCCATGACCACACCCGCGCAAAAACCTCTGGGTTGGGCGAGATAAACCTTCTCAATCATGAGTTTAGTTTACCAAATTCAGATGCTGTGATTCCAGGTCAAAGCTCCCAAATCAACATGTATCAGCACTCGCTCGAGACGCAAGAAAGCCCCGCAATTTACGGGGCTTTTGCACACAATGCAGCTCGTACCTCGTGGTTACGAACCCTCCGACGCTGCACCATTCGGTATTCGCTTCGCTCGGATCGTCCAAAGACTTTCCCGACACTGCACTCAATCAAAAATATCAAAAATTCTAGCCAACCCGCCGCGTTTTCCACGTTTAGAACGATCATCGTCGTCGTCATCGTCGCGGTAACGTTTTTCACGGTCATCTCGATTATCGTAACGCGAATCTTCACGGTAACGATCCCGCTCCGATTCTCGAACACGAACTGGTTCTGATTCTCGAGCACGAACTGGTTCTGATTCTCGAGTTCCAATCCGTGGTTGGTCGCGGTTAAATTCAGCTTCGAGTTCTTTGGTGATGCTGAGGATTTTCTCGAGTTCGCCACGGTCCAACCAGACGCCTTTGCATTCTGGGCAGACATCGATCATGACGCCGGATTTGTTGATTTCCATCAATTGTGCGTTGTCAATCGGACAGATTTTCATTGGATTCCTTTCAAGACTGTTTTAGGCTTTCTCGAGCACTTTTGGTGTCTCGCGGGTTTTGAGGATGCTGGCGATCACGCTAACCGCAAGAATTGTGATGACCACACCCAGCGAGAGTGCCGTGGGAATTTTGAAAATATCCAGCAGCAACAATTTGGCGCCAATAAACACCAGAATGAGCGACAAACCAGTTTTCAAGTAAACAAATCGGTCTACAAACCCCTCGAGTAACACGTATAAACTGCGCAGACCAAGAATTGCCATGACGTTAGAAGTGAACACAATAAATGGTTCTCGAGTGACCGCAAAGATGGCGGGAATGCTGTCCACGGCAAACACCAAATCGGTAAATTCAATCACAATCAAGACCAGAAAAAGTGGTGTTGCCATGCGAACGCCATTGTGAACGGTGAAAAACTTTTGACCGTCGTAATGCGGTGCAATTTTAATAAAACGCCGTGCGAGTTTGACAACGCCGTTGTGTTCGATGTCGCCCGGTTCTTCTTTTTTGGCAAACATCATTCGGTAACCAGCGATCAGTAAAATGCCGCCAAAGACGTACAAAATCCAGTGAAATTGCTCAAGCAACGCCGCACCCAGGGCAATCATCGCACCGCGCATGACCAGAGCACCAATGATTCCCCAAAACAGTACGCGTCGTCGGTATGCAACAGGTACGGCAAATGCGGAGAACACCAGCACAAACACAAATATATTATCAACTGCCAGGCTGTACTCGATCAAATAGCCCGTGATCCACTCGAGTCCACGTTGCGAACCTTGCCAGACAAACATGAAGCCCGCGAAGCCGAGTGACAACAAGACCCAAATGGCTGACCATATTGCCGCTTGTTTGGTCGAAATCACATCAGATTTGCGGTTGAAAACACCCAAATCGAGTGCCAACATCACCAAAACGCCAGATAAAAATGCAAACCACACCCAAATCGGGATATCCATCAATCCTCCGATTTGAGTCTCGCCCTCAGAATTAAAACCGTGGTCTTAAAACTGTGCTCGAGACGGAAAGCCGATGACTTTCGTATTGACGACCTCGAGCGCCCTTCGGTGGCTACTCCCTCAAGTTGTCCTTGAACCATAGCAAGTTTGAGCGTGGGAATCAAGGGGCTAACTGAACCGAATTACTGTTTTTTGGTCAACCACAAACCCACGCCAAGCAATGCCACGCCACCAGCCAGCATCAGCAGGTCGAGAAAATTCGCGGTTTTCAACTCCTGGCTGCGTTCAAAAAACTTGACCACCAACAGCATGATAATTACCGTGGCAAGTTTGCCCTTAAGATCATCAAGCGTTTCGATCACCAAGACTCGCCTGAAAGGATGATTTTCTGGGACATTTATTGGTGAGATAAACAATTCGTACAAACCGAGCGCAAAAATCATTAAGACTGCAGCCAACAAACTCGAGTCCACCGCTTGAATCAAATACAAGGCGCTTTTCTGGCTGGTCTCGGCAGTGAAGCCCTTGATGGTCTCAAGCACGGTCAGGTAAGCGAAATATCCCGATCCAAAAAGCAGCGAGAATACTGGTGCGATCATCAACCAACGTGAGGCGAATAAAATCTGATTCATTGCGTTCATTGAGCCACCTAAACTTTTGAGCATCATAACACTTGGATTGGTTTAGGTTTCAAGCGTTGCCGCGTGTCTGGCGCAGCTCGAGCAAGTATTCAGACCAACTGAAACCAATTTTTTGGGGTGTGCTTTGAAGATATTGTGCTCAACCCAAAAATTATTCCCCTCGTGCTGTGCGAGACGAAAAGGAGTACACAGAATTTTGGCAGTCTGTAACTCTTGAAACCCCTGCTGATATCCAGGTACTAAACGCACCAACACAGTGAGAGGGTGAGCTGACAAAGCTGGAGTTGAAAAAGATGCTCTAAAGTCCCGTGACACGAAGGGTTTTAGTCTTGAGACGCTTTTGAGACGCTTGGACTTTAGACTGATTCTGACAAAATTCTTGAAAGATGAGGCGAAATGTTTTTGTGAAAATAATGTTGAGATTGCTGTAAATTCTGTCGAAAAACTTGGTAAAAAAAGCAATGCAATTGCACCCTACACCGTTTCAGGTCTAGAGGATGCACCGCAGGCACTGGTTAATGCAAACTGTAACGCCGCTCGAGAATTTGAAATGCAAGTTTTAACTTTGCAGCGAGATTTTTAAAGATTTGGACATAAAACTCGAGGTGGGAATTTGAACCAAATACTCTTTAAATAACGAACTAAAACCCTGTCCCATTGATTTTGCAAAAGAAATTTTGTCGTGCTACACTATGTTTTCTACCCATAATTGGTTATCCGTTTTTTCATTTATAAGCTGTGGTTTCTCGAGCCTGACCAACAATGTACCAAAGAACTGTCAATCACTGTTTTTTAAAAGGAGGTGCTGATTCCGTTTCTGGATCTGTAAATCGTCCAATGCCGTCTTATTTCAGGAAAGAGGACATGATGCCAAAACACAAAATACGAACTTTA
>JAYTKL010000257.1:0-1435 GCA_043730305.1 Deinococcales bacterium
AGCTCGACTTTATCCATTTGGCAGGTTCACACGATCAGGCTCAACCTGCCAAAATACTCCATGACACCACTCCCAAACTGGATCAACGCGGTCCTCACCGCGTTCAAACCACTGTTCTCAAATCGTGTTTGGCAACACACGCAAATCCTAATCATTGGCGCGATCCTCGCACCCGGAAAACGCACCATCAGCAGTGTCCTACGCATCATGGGTCTGAGTTCTGAAACGCACTTCCAGAACTACCATCGAGTTCTTAACCGTGCTGTCTGGTCGAACCTCAAAGCCAGCCGAATCCTCCTGGGATTACTGACCAGTGCGTTCATACCAACTGGCCCATTGATCTTGGGTTTGGATGACACGATAGAACGTCGTAAAGGAGCAAAAATTGCGGCCAAAGGCATCTACCGTGATCCAGTCCGATCAAGCCAAAGTCACTTCGTCAAAACCAGCGGTCTACGATGGCTTTGCCTGATGGTGCTCGTTCCCATCCCACTCGCAGCTCGAGTCTGGGCTTTACCGTTCATGACGGTTCTTGCCGCTTCAGAGCGGTACAACACTGAGCACAGCAAACCGCATCGTAAATTGACCGATTGGGCTCGAGTCATGCTGCGAGTCGTGCAACGCTGGTTTCCAGAACGGCAACTCGTGGTTGTAGCAGACAGCGCGTATGCGGTGATTGACTGGCTTGCGGGCCTGCAAAAGCTTCCTGCGCCAATCACGGTGATCACCCGATTGCGTTTGGATGCCGCGTTGTACTTACCTGCTGGTGAACGAAAAGCGGGTCAGAAAGGACGACCTGGTGTCAAAGGGATGCGTTTGCCAACACTGGCAGCATTGCTTGAGAATCCAGAAGCGGTATGGACACGCACTCGAGTGCTCAACTGGTACGGACAGGGGAATCGTGACGTTGAGATTTCGTCTCAGACAGCGGTTTGGTATCACAAAGGGATTCAACCGGTGAACATCCGTTGGGTGCTGATCCGCGACCCTGATGGGAAATTCAAATCTCAGGCATTGCTTTGCACGGATGTCACGCTCGAGCCAACACTGATTTTGGAGTGGTTCGTGTTGCGTTGGTGCGTTGAGGTCACATTCGAGGAATCACGGGCGCATTTGGGTGTGGAATCGCAACGGCAATGGTCTGGTTTGGCAATTGCCAGGACAACACCGGTGTTGTTTGGGTTGTTTTCGTTGGTGGCCTTGCTGGGTCAGCATCGTTGGGAGCAGGTTGGGTTCAGTGTTCGTCAGGCTGCTTGGTACGAGAAGGGCTTGCCAACATTTTCGGATGCGTTGGCTGAGGTTCGGCGTGAGTTGTGGGTTGGTTCGAGTTTCGTGACATGCTCTGGAAGGCAGGATGTTCTGGAAGTTCCTCGGGTTTGGGTGGAACGCTTGACGGACGCATTGTGTTATGCCGCGTAATGGATAAAGTCGAGCT
>JAYTKL010000258.1:0-3126 GCA_043730305.1 Deinococcales bacterium
GGGTCTGGAAAGACGGGCGAACGCAGCAAGGTTAAACCCATGACGTTGTTGTGGGTGCTGTGACCGTACTTGCCGTCATTCAAAAGGCTGACGCCGTAACCCGCCTCGGACAAATCCGCCCAGCGGTGGGCGTTGACCTCAAACCGTGCGGCGTCCCAACTGGTGTTGCGGTGCGTCGGACGGGCAATCGCGCCAAAGGCAGTTTCGTACCAAGCTTCATGTGATCTCAACTCGAGTGGGAAAAGTGCGCGTAAAAGCGTGCGTCGTCCCTGCCAGCGAATATGCGTTTGGATATCGAGTCGTTTTGAGCCAGAACGCAGACGGTAACGCTGTTCAATCACCGCATCGTTAAAACGCCGCTCGACCAAGATACAAGCCTCGAGTGCGCCGTTCAACTCGAGTTTGGGTTTGCTGCTTGCCAGCAGTTCAATGCCGTCTTGAGCGTATTTCGCGTCAATTTCCCACGCGTCCCATTCGCGCGGAATGTCGGTGTACGCCCAAATCTGGTTACCGCGTCCAGCCAAAATCTCTCGAGCGGCGGTTTTGTCAAACACCGATTGCAGCGTGCCGTCGCTTGCAATTTTGACGCGTAAAAATTCGTTCTCGAGCGTGGTGGCACTGGCTTTCAACTCGGATTTGACGGTTTGCGGTTTGCCCGCCACGAATGCCAACGCCAGATAACCCATGCTTGGCACAGTCAAACTCGAGTCGGAAACCAAAATCTGATCCTCGAGTTCTTGATATGCAACCTCGAGTCCTTCGGATGTTTGGAGGTGAAACGCGCCTTTGACGGGTCGGGGCATTTTCAAACGAAGTGGGCGCTGATCAAAACTTAAATTCCAGACCACAATTTTTGCCAGCGCTTTGGGTTGCTCGAGTTTGACGTTGGCGCTTAAGGTTTTCAGGGCTTGATCGCGCAGGGTTGTGACGTGTTCTAAATTCGTTGCAAGTTCGGTATGTGCCGCATCGTTAACCGCCCTCACGCTCGAGCCTGGAAGCACGTCATGAAACTGATGACGCAGCAGGATCGTCCAGGCTTGGAAAAACTCGTTTTGAGGGTAGATTGCGCCAAGCAACTTCCAAGCCAGCGTGCAAGCGCTCTCAGCCTCCACAAGCGTATGCTCGAGCCGACGATGAAACCATTTGATCTTGGCTTGGGTGGTGTACGTGCCACGGTGAAGCTCGAGGTATTGCTCGCCGACCCAAACGGGAAGCTCGAGTCCAGCTTCGACTTCTTGCTCGACCCGTTTATAAAGTTCTTGCACCCGTCCAGTCTCGAGTTTGGGCAACCCAGGAAAATCTTTGAGGCGCTCAAACCGCTCGAGCATCTCTTCGGTTGGACCGCCGCCGCCATCGCCCCAACCGAAACTGAACAGCGAGGTATCAAAGCTTCGTTTGCCTTTAAAATTCTTCCACGTCCCAGCCAGGTCAGAGGCGACAATGTTGCCGTTGTAGCCCTGCCCAGGGTTGAGGAAACTGTGGGCGATCACCTTTGATCCATCAATCCCCTCCCATTGGTAAAGGTCATAAGGGAAAGGGTTGGTTTCGTTCCAGTTGAGTTTGGTGGTGAAAAACCAATCAATTGCGCCCTGACGCAAAATTTGCGGCAGGTTGGCGGTATACCCAAACGTGTCGGGCAACCAACAGACTTTGAGGGTCTGGTTAAACTTTGAGCGAAAATAACGCTGACCGTACAGCAATTGTCGCGCCCACGATTCGCCCGAAAGCAAATTGCCATCGGGTTCGACCCACATGCCGCCCACCAAATCCCAACGCCCTTCTTTGACTCGAGCCTGAATGCGCTTGAACAGTGCTGGATCGTCCTGTTCGACAAAGGCATAAGCTTGGGCGCTCGACTGGTTAAAGTGAAAATTTGGGTAGCGATCCATCAAAGACAGCATCGTGCCAAAGGTACGCCGAATCTTGCGGCGGGTTTCTTCAAACGTCCAGAGCCACGCCAGGTCAATGTGCGCGTGTCCGCTGACAAAAAGCTGTCCATTGCTTGGATAACGCCGTTTGATCGCATTGATCGCCGCCGCAAAAGCCTTGCGTCTCACTGGAAACTGACGGCGTACCGCCACGGGCAACTCGAGCGCGGCGACATCAAAATGCCATTCGTCCCAGATCGAAGCCAGCACCTGTGCCGCTCGAGGCTCTTGGACTACCCGTGCCAGGTAATTTTCTGAAGGCGAGCGTGGCAGCTCGAGCTGGACAATCGCCGCCTCAATCGCGTCGCAAATCAATCCCGCGATTTCACCACGACCATTTTTGACCAAGTGTTTTGCCGCATCATGCGCCGCGCTCAAATCCTCGAGAAACTCGCGAAGCTCCAGGTCGGGCAGCACCAGCCTTGCCTCTTCAATCTGGGGCGTTAGATTGGGCGAGCCAAACAAACCCTTGGGTACGGCTTCAAGCTCAAAATGTAACGTTTCGCCCGATTTGGCTTTCTCGAGTATCCGATGCTCGGTGTGATACGGGTTTAAGCCGCCGATCAAACGCCCATTGACGCTCAGTTTTGCCTCGCCACCAACCCTGAAACGCACATTTACAGGCTTGCCCGCCCAGCTTTTTGGTACATGGGTTTCAAACTCGAGAAGAATCGGAAATTCGCGTGAATGCCAAACGTCACCGACTTGGATTTTCAGGGCTTTTTTTGCTCCCAAGACACGAAACTGACCAGCACCCAAGCTTTCGCTGGTCTGGTCTTTCCAAGCCGCCAGTTCGACTAGGCGGTGCTCGAGCCGTTGCAGGGTGTGCTCGAGGGTTGAAAAGCTTTCCATAATGCCTCCTTGAGGGTAGGGCGCTTGACTTATTAACTGGAATTACGCGGTGACGTAGACATTGTGTAGAGTGGACTTCCCGTCACGAGGGAAGTCCTTTATGAGTCTATCAAAACGTTTCGTCCAAATGGTTAACGCCACCATCAAAGCCGTAGACCCCTCGAGTGCCATCGGTATTGCACAAGGTCAAAAATTCTCTCACGACAGCGTTTACCGTGTGCTATGCGAAGGAAAACACTGCTTTACGATCTTCGCACTCAACCGACTTCAATCCATCAACGGATTAAAAGGTGGTTATCTCGTCCTAGACGACTCATTCATCATTCGATTCTCGAGTGGTAAACTC
>JAYTKL010000259.1:0-1803 GCA_043730305.1 Deinococcales bacterium
CACAGGCTTATCGCCTGCCCGAGACGCCATCCTCGAGATTGGGGCAATGGTCGTGGAGGACGGCGTGTTGACTGGCGAGGTCTTTCATACGCTGGTTAACCCTGGACGCAGCATTCCGTACTTTATCACCCGCATCAACGGCATTCGTGACAGCATGGTGCGCGACGCACCAAGTATTCAAACGGCACTGCCTGGGTTTCTCGAGTTTATTGCTGGTCGGCAACTGGTCGCGCACAATGCCAGTTTTGACATGGGATTTATCCGCGAAAACGCCGGGCGCTTAAACCTGATTCCTCCAAGACACGCCATTTGCACCGTCGAACTTTCAAAACGTGTTTTTCCCCGCGAGCGAAGCCACAATCTAGACGCGGTTTGCTCGAGGTTGGGACTTGTGCCCAACGGGCGACACCGTGCATTGGCGGATGTTGAAGTCACCGCCCAAGCTTTCGTGAAGTTCCAGGAATTGATCGCGGCTCGGGTATAGCTCCGTAACCCAGCCCACCTCGAGCTTGGGTTTTGGATGCTAATTTAAGGCATGTTTGGAAAATTTTTTAAGAAACCAAGCGATGACCTTGCCAGCCGCACCCCACCAGGACAGGCGTTGACCGAGCGCTTTCCTGTGTTAACTTACGGTCCCAGCCCTCGGGTCGAACCCGAAAACGTGCGGATTCGGGTCTGGGGTTTGGCAACCGAAACGGCATTTGATTGGAACGAATTAAACGCCATGCCGCAAACCACCCTGACCAACGACATTCATTGCGTCACCCACTGGTCAAAACTCGATGTCACCTGGACGGGCATCACCGTGCCAGAATTGATGTCTCGAGTGACGCTTCAACCAGCCGCCACGCATGTACTGATTCATTGTTACGGCGGGTACACCACCAATTTACCACTTTCAGATTTCAATCGCCCCGAAAACCTGTTCGCCCATACGCTCGAGGGCGCACCACTGCCACTCGAGCACGGTGGACCGCTGCGCTTGGTGATTCCGCACCTGTACATCTGGAAGTCCGCCAAATGGGTGTCTGGACTGGAATTTTTAGACCATGACGAGCGCGGTTTTTGGGAACGCAACGGCTATCATGACCGTGGCGACCCGTGGAAGCAAGAACGCTACAGCGACGATTGAAAATAAAAGTTCGAGAACAAAAATTCTCGAGCTTCTTGTTGAACCAAATTTAATCAACATTTAACTTTGCGAACGAAGCTCGAGCGCGAAAGCCACGTGTGCTTCATGGCTGGCGCGTTCGGAAACCACGTGGGCTTGCAGGGGGCGTCCAACCAAGTACAAATCGCCCAGCAAATCCAGGGCTTTGTGTCGCACGACTTCATCGCTGCCCCTGGTCGGCACGCTCGGTCCAGTTTCGTTGTAAACCACGGCGTTATCGGCTCGAGCGCCGAGTCCTCGACCCGAAGCCCAAAGCCTTTCGATTTCGCGCTCGAAGCCAAAGGTTCTGGCATCGAGCAGGTTGAGCCAATCGGCTTGTTGCCCACTCCAGGATTGCTCACCGATGGCAGGGTGGGCAAAACCGACGCTGACGCTGATCTGCATGGGTTCACCGTCTTTGAACGATTCCAGACCGACGTAACCGCCCCGAATTTCGACGGCGGTGTCGTAAGGGTTAAAAGGGATTGGGGTTGGTTCTGGGGTCAGCTCTGCCAGTGCCAATGCCCACCCGAGTCCGCTACCGTCAAGAATTGGGATTTCTGGACCGTCCACCTCGATCACAAAACCGCGCCAATGCCCAAGCACGTAAAGTGCTGCCAGCAGGTGCTCGACGGTAGACACCCTCGCGCCGC
>JAYTKL010000260.1:0-8694 GCA_043730305.1 Deinococcales bacterium
TGTCCGCCTTCGCTGGAAAAATTGGCACGGTATCGGCGCACCCCGACGGCTTGGTTGACAACGAGTCCAATGTAACCATCCACGGCAATAAATGCGTCGAGTTGGGCGGCATGATTTTTCAGGAAGTGTTTCGCGCCGCGCAAATCGCCCAGACCCTCCTCGCAGGTGCTTGCCACCAGCCAGACCTCACAGGGTGAACCCTCGAGCGCGATTTTTTCGGCATACGCCGTCAAGACGGTTAAACTTGCCGCATTGTCGCCAATCCCAGCCCCGACCAAACGACCTGGGTGTTGACGCACGGTCAAATCTGTTCCCAGATCAAAGACCGTGTCCAGGTGGGCACACAACGCCACCCGAGGTTTGCCTTTGCCCGCAACTTTGGCGATCACATTGCCCACTTCATCGATGCTGGGTTGCAAACCAAACGACGCCCAGGTTTCTGAAATCACTTCTGCCCGTGGCGTCTCGAGAAAACTAGGCGCTGGAGTTTGCGCGATTTTACTTAAGAACTCGAGCATTTGAAATGTTTTTTGGGCGGCAAGCACCGCACCAGTTTACCGCAGGTTTGAAGATTTGAAACTGGTTTTAGACTTGGATCATGGAAAATTTAGTTTGGTAATGCCAATCAACAGCAGCCTTTCGATTACTGCTCGCCAATTGATTTGCCAAGTATACTGATGTCAGTCATGCAGCGTCTCGAAATTCAAAACCTGGCGATCATTGATTCACTCGAACTTGAGTTGGGCACGGGCTTAAACGTTTTTACGGGCGAAACTGGTGCGGGCAAAAGCATTATCGTGGATGCGATTTGGCTG
Organism: Deinococcales bacterium; assembly: GCA_043730305.1. Classification (GTDB taxonomy): domain Bacteria; phylum Deinococcota; class Deinococci; order Deinococcales; family JAAFIG01; genus JANXTZ01. The sequence continues at coordinate 816 of JAYTKL010000260.1, forward strand.
CTGACCGGTGCTCGAGGTGACGCCGAACTGGTGCGTCACGGGCAGGACAGTTTGCTGGTGACGGGCTTCTGGGAGAACACCACCTTATCTCGGCGCGTGCAATCCAACGGGCGCAGCACCGCCAGGGTCAATGCCGAGGTCGTGACCAACCGCGAACTCTCGAGCATCGCCTCAGATTTGGTCACGGTGCACTGGCAACACGCGGCGCAGGCGTTGCTCGAACCGCAGTTTCACCGCGAGTTTTTGGACGCGGGGCTTGACGGGACTGGCAAGGATTCGCTCGAGAAGTACCGTGCCGCTTTCAGGATTTTCTCTGAAGCCAGTGCCAGACTCGAGGCGTTGCGCGAAGGCGAACGCGAACGCGCACGACGGGCGGATTTACTCATTTATCAACTTCGTGAAATTGACGATGCCAAACTCGAGGCAACCCAGGAAGAACCGCTTCGGCTCGAGCGTGAAAGACTGTTGAACGCCGAACGCATCGCGCTGGACATGGGTGTTGCCGTGGATTCTATCGAAGATGCCGAGGTCAATGCGGTCTCATTGCTGGCGGATGCCGCACGGGCACTCTCAAACGCCGCACGGTTTGATGGAAGCGCCGCCCAACTGGGCACGGATTTACGTGAAGCCCTCTCGAGCATCCAAGCCATTGCCAGCGAGGCACGGGATATTCTCGAGCGTACCAACATCGAACCTGGGGCGCTCGACGCGGTGGAGGCTCGACTGGCGCTTTTGGAAAAACTCAAAGCCAAATACGGCGCGACCCTCTCAGAGGTGCTCGAGTACGCCAATGAACTCCGAGCCGAACTGGGCGACCTTGACCGTGCCGCATCGGATGCCAGCGATTTGGAACGGCAACTCGAGCCACTGCGCCATCAAATGCAAACCTTAGCCGGCAAGCTTTCCAAAGCCAGACGTGACACCGCCAAACGCGTCACCCCGCAACTCGAGGACATTGTGCGAAGCCTCGGAATGCCCAAAGCCAGACTCGAGTTTGGCTTTGAAAGCTGCCAGTCCAACATCAACGGTGCGGAAACCCTCGAGATCAAGTTTGGCGCAAACCCTGGCGAACCGCTCGGAAGCCTGGCAAAAATTGCCTCGGGCGGCGAATTGTCCCGCGTCATGCTGGCACTCTCGAGCGTGCTGGGTTCGGGAACACCGAGCGTGATTTTTGATGAGGTGGACGCCGGCATCGGTGGCGCGGCGGCAATAGCGGTGGGCGAACAACTCGAACGACTCTCCAGTACCCATCAAGTTTTGGTCGTCACGCACCTGGCACAAATTGCAGCCAGGGCAACTCAGCATTTTAAAGTCAGTAAACTCGAGGTGAAGGGTCGAACCAAAGTCGTGGTCGAAGAATTAAACGGCGAAAATCGGGTGCTCGAGCTGGCGCGAATGCTTTCAGGTTCGGACTCGAGGGCGGCAGTCGAACACGCCAGGGAATTGTTGAACGCTCGCTAAGTTTTGGGCTAATTGCCAATTGCCAATTGCCAATTGCTATCCCCTTTGGAGGCATCATGAGTGAAATTCCGTTTTTGACCGTCAAGCCAGGCTCGAGCCTCAATGGTTATCTGCACCTCGAGTTGGACGCGCCGTTTGACCTGCCGTACACGGTTGTCAAAGGCGAGAAACCGGGACCGACACTGGTCGTCACCGCCGGAATTCACGGGGCGGAATACGCCAGCATCGCGGCGGCGGTCAACATTGCCAGAATTTCACCCGCCGATCTTTCTGGAACGCTGATTGTCTTGCCAATCGTGTGTATGCCTGCCTACCTTGCCAGAAGCATTTACAGCAACCCCGTAGACGGCAAAAACCTCAACCGCCAATTTCCAGGCGACTTTGAAGGCACGTTTTCGCAGCAGCTTGCCGCTTGGATCACCGAAAATGCGATTCAACCTGCCAGTGCCTATATCGACCTGCACGGCGGCGACATGATCGAAGCCCTCGAGCCGTTCACGATTTACCCCGAACACCACCCAGAATCGCTGGCACTCGCCCAAGCGTTCGGCATTCCATTGCTGGTTGCCGCCGCACCGGGCGGCACGACCACCTCCGCCGCTCGAGCCTCCAACATTCCGTCCATTCTGGCTGAAGCGGGCGGCAACGGTTTGTGGTCAACAGAAGATGTGAACATGCTCGAGCACGGTGTGCGCCGCGCCATGCAGCATTTGGGAATGCTCGAGGGCAGCTTTGAAACCGTGGCTTGTACCGAACTGACGCAGTTTGCCTGGTTGCGTTCCGAAATTGCTGGCTTGTGGTATCCAAAACAGCGCTTGGGCAAAGTCCAAAAAGGTCAAGATTTGGGCGTGATTACCGACCCGTTTGGCAAAGTCTTGCAAAGCGTGGTTGCACCAATTGACGGCATTATCTTGTTTTCGGTGACAAGCCTGGCGATAGGGCTGGACGACCCGTTGTACGGCATTGGGGCGTGAAACTCGAGGTTTTGAAGTTGCCGAACTTGATTGGCTTTCAAGTGCCAATTAATGGCAGGATGATCAGTTGATCTGAGAAAATTTGGTAATTTAAAGAATCAGGAGCTACTGAGAATCCCCACTTACGCAAACTCTTGCAATGGCTGCCAATTGAACTTGAAAACGTGCAAACACACCCGAAGGTATCTCAATGCCATTATCTGGATGTCGAGTTAAGAATATTTCTGCATGGGCTTCATGGTGTCCTTCTTTGACAGGTTCAACATCTGCTTTGTGAACACCTTTATCAAGAACTCTTTGCCCTTTTTTGTCAAGTTCTTCGAGAGCTGCAATTCCTCGGATTTCTGAAGCAATAAGCTCTAAAACTGAATCTCCATCTTCTGGTTGATACAATGCTGTTTTAGTTGGATCATTGCCAATTAAATGAGCACGGTCAAAGGATGGTCGTTTAAACCTATCATTGAACGCTGATGATGATATTTTCAGTTTGCCAAAGTCATCTCGTTTAATACATCTTGGTTTTACTGTACGGAACAAAAGTTCATGGTCTTCAACACGATCTGAACTCATCTTCTAAAAAGCCAATCCCACAGTTTAGGAAGCTTATCTTGTGAACTGAGTAAACTATCTTCAGTCTTATCATTTGGTCCCCAAGACTGAACAACAATAGTTTCTTGTGCTCCAACAAACAAAGCTAATGTTTTCGATTGGTGATACCATTCGATTATGACTCGTCCCTCTCCATCAGCAGAAATTTCAGGTCTGAAATCACTTTGAAATAACTGTGGATTAAGTCCAATGAGCAATTTTGCAGACTTTACAGAGATAGGGTCAGGCACAGCCGAGCCATAACCATCCCAGTTCTCAGGCAATTTTCCCACAGTGTCAATTTCAGCCAGTATGGTTTCATGCAAAATAGAAGAATTAACTGTTTGACTTGCGTCCTTAGGAAGTCGGTATATCCTGCGTATTTCTGGTGGAAAACATATATTTTCAGGATTTAAATTTATTGTGGCATCAAATAGAAGTGTCATTTTTCCTTCCTTAATCTATGATTTAACCTGAATAGTTGCTTCTTCTAATTTAGAACGCAGTTCATCAACTCGAGCGTCATCAATTTTTGCGGCTGGTATAACCAACTTCACCGCAGCCAAGCAATGCTCTGCGACCGATAAAAGGAATGCAGGAGTCGAAACAATATCAGCAACAACTAAAATATTATTTGGTTTTGAGACATCTGGAATCGTAACAAATAGCAAATGTCCAAATCCACCAGCAAGTCGAATTGACACCGTATCCGGGAAAATTGGTGGGACTATTTGAGTCATTTGAATTGATTCGGGATCGTGAAATTCTGATTCTTCAGGCATATTGGATTTTCTCTGCTTTCATAACTGGGTATCTGAGTACGACACTAAGTGTATCAAAACTGTCTACTTTCATTTGTAATATACCAAAATTTACGTCTAAGACACATTAGTTATACTTTCTTGAGACATTTCAACGTTAATCGTCCCTCACTTCTTTAACCGTAAATCTTTCTACCGCCAAAAAACCCTTCTGGCTCGAGCATCTTGGCACATCCAAGATTTTACACGCCGATTCCTTTGCACGTGTTTTGAAACCTCGAGTCATCTCTTGTACATGAGGTCAACTTAAACCTTAGTTAATCTTTGAATCGTGCACAACCTCATCCAATCAATGTGTTGGGTTCGTATAACTTTATGAAGCGCTTTTCAACCGACTGTGGCCACAGCCGACTTCTGGAGGTTTTATGAACATAAATAGCAACATGAATCGTCGTCAGGCTTTACAAAATCTTGGATTGGTTGGCGCTGGGGCGGCACTCGCGGCTTGCGCATTGCCCGTCGTCGCCGAAACACCAGACATTGACGTTGCCGTGCTCAACTTTGCGTTAAACCTCGAGTATCTCGAGGCTGAGTTTTACCTTCAAGCGGCGTTCGGGCGCAGTTTGAGCGCTGCCGATTCGGGTGGCGGTCCTGCGCCAATTGGTGGGCGCAAGGTGACTTTCGCCAGCGATGCCGTGCGGCAGTACGCCGAAGAGATTGCCATTGACGAAGAGAACCATGTGAAATTCTTACGAAAGGCACTTGGCACGGCTGCGGTTGCCCGTCCGCAACTTGACATTGGACCAGCCTTTGCGGCTGCTGCCAATGCCGCGTTTGCCACGACTTTGACGCCTGATTTTGACCCATACGCCAACGATTTGTTCTTTTTGCATGGCGCATTTATTTTCGAGGACGTGGGCGTCACGGCTTACAAGGGCGCGGCGCGTTTGATCACCAACAAGGATTATCTCGAGGCTGCCGCCGGTATTCTGGCAGTCGAGGCGTATCACGCTGGGGAAATTCGCACGCAGTTGTACGCTCAAAAAGATGTCATGACGCCGTATGGTGTTACGGTTGAAACGATTGTCAAGAAAATTTCTGACCTGCGTGCCTCGGTTGGTGGCGGCAAAGATCAGGGCATCAATGACGGCGGCAAAAGCAACATTGTTGTGACCGACGCCAATTCGATTGCCTTCAGCCGCAGCACCGATGAGGTTTTGAGAATCGTGACCTTGGGTAGCGCCATGAACAAGGGCGGTTTCTTCCCGAATGGTCTGAACGGCGCAATCAAATAAGCTCAATCAAATTAGCACAGTCACATTGAAATAAGGCTTCCATCCAAATTTCAACAACCAAATTCCAGCGAAATTGTTTCAGCCAATTTCGCTGGAATCCAGTCAGGCGTCGGTTCACACGTTGGCTTCTGGAGAATCCCAATGAGATGAGCGACACAATCCATCTTAGCGATTTATTTCTTAAACCGTAAATCCTCCCAAGGCGCACCGTTCAAAAACCGTTCTGGCTCGAGGGTTTTGGCGCGTGGGTCTTCGGCTTGATCGAGTTGCAAGACCATCCATTTTGGGTAGGGCGTGCCAGGGTCGGATGCGGCGTTTAACTGGGCAAAATCCTGACTCGAGAGTTTCAGGTCAATCGCTTTGATGTTGTCCTCGAGTTGTTCATGGGTTCGTGCGGCAATAATCACGCTCGAGATGTTGGGTTGGCGCACCGTCCAAGCCAGCGCGACCCGAGCCACAGAAACATTGTGACGGGCTGCAACTTCGCGCAGGGCTGCCAGCACGGGTTCGCCGCGATCCCAGTCGAACGGCACAAACTGTCCAGCCTCGGCAAATCGCGTGTTTGAACCCGCGCCGCTCGAGCGAGCGTATTTTCCGCTGAGATACCCGCCCGCCAGCGGACTCCAGACCAGAATGCCCATGCCCGAGTGCTTGGCAAACGACATCCAGTCATGCTCGAGATCGCGCCCAACCAGCGAATAATACAATTGCGCGGTCACAAAAGGCTCGAGGTTGAGGCTTTTTTGGGTTGCCAGTGCGGTGGCGGCTTGCCAGGCATGGTAATTACTGAGTCCCACGTGCCGCACCATACCGCGCCGCACGAGATCGTCCAGGGTTCGCAGGGTTTCCTCGAGCGGCGTGTACGAATCCCAGCCGTGAACTTGATACAGGTCGAGGTAATCGGTTTGCAGGCGCTTTAAGCTGCTTTCGACACCGCGCATGATATTGACCCTGGTCGCGCCGGAGCGGTTGATGTTGTCGCTCATTGGCAGGCGAAATTTGGTGGCGAGCACGATCTCTTCGCGGATGCCTTTTAACGCCGCACCAAGTTGAGTTTCAGATTCGCCCCTCGAGTAAACGTCGGCGGTGTCAATCAAATTGATGCCGTGGTCGAACGCGAATTTTACCATGTTGTCGGTGGCGGTCTGGTCGAGTTTGCCCATGTTCATGGCTTGCCCGAACTGCATTGTGCCAAGTGAGAGTGCGCTGACGACCAAACCAGAATTGCCAAGCTTGCGGTATTCCATGCGTCACCTCGAGGTTGATTTGACCTTCAGGCTAACATGGATTTGCTCGAGGTTTAATTTGATTTGGGGGCAAGCACTCGAGGTGACAAACTCAACAATGCCTCGACGATGCTCGGGTCAAATTGTGATCCCGCACCCGCGACCAAACGGGTTCGGGCTTCTTTAGGTTCGAGCGCCAATCGGTACGGGCGGTTTGTGGTCATGGCGTCAAACGCATCCACCACACCAATAATGCGCCCACCAAGCGGAATATGCTCGGCTCTCAGATTGTCAGGGTATCCAGTGCCGTCCCAGCGCTCGTGATGCGAACGAACCATCGGTGAGATCAGGTCGCCGTGACGCAAGGTGCTGACAATCTCAGCGCCGTGACTGGGGTGTTGTTTGATGTACGCCCAGTCCCCTGGCGTCAGCTCGGTGGTTTTGCGCAAGATTTCGACCGGCACGGCAATTTTTCCGATGTCGTGTAACAAACCAGCAGCACGCACCGCAATCAAATCAATGTTCGAGAGTCCCAAACGGTGCGCCACATGCCCACTGAGCGTCCGAAGTCGTTCGATGTGTCCGCTGGTGTACGGGTCATGCTTCTCGACGGTACGGGCAACCGCACCCAGAACACCCGTGGCATCCTCGAGGTGACGGCTGGCTTGATGTTGCTGGGTTAACCGCAGCACTCGAGTTCCGAGCACCACACTGTCCACGGGCAGGTACATGACATTGTCCACGCCAACCTCATAGGCTTCCGCCTCGAGGTGACGGTATTTTTCGTGAAGCAGCATGACAATTGGGACTTCGGAGTTGGGATCGGATTTGATTGAACGACACAAGGCGATGCTTTCAAAGTCACGCCCCTCAATAATCAGGGCGTCAATCCGTCCCTCGCCACAAAAACCGACCACAGCAGCACCAGGAAACATTGGTGCGACCCGCAAACCCATTTGCTGTAACATGAAGCGGTGCTCGTCAAGTTTAGGGTACTCGTTCGAGACGAGCAAAACAGTGTACGCCTCGAGTGAAATATCGTTCATGAACCACCTTAAAATAATGATTGAAAAGTTAAATCTCGAGTTTCAATATACAATTTTGAAGAATCTCATGTTGTGGTTTTTGACCATTGCGAGGGCATATTTCAACGTATTAAAGCTCGAGAAATGTAAAGTCTCTAGCAAAAATACTTATACTTTAATCTGTTAAGTTTGACACCTCCCGAATGTCAAATACAGGTTATTTCTGACTGGCGTCAGTTTAACGTCAGTTTCAGTTCTTCACGCAATTGCTTTAAGGTCGGCGGCAGCGATTCGCCGTAACCACCAAACGTCCGTTCGACTTCGGCAACCGTGCGCCGACCCGCCAACGCCCCCTCGAGTTCCGTGGTGGCACGCACCAGCAACTCGTTCAGTCCCAAATCCAGCGGTTCGACCTTGCGCAAGCGCTCGGTCATTTTGCGGCACGCGTCGAAATCGCCGCGTTCAAATAAGTCCTGCACCACTTTCAAACCAGTACGCACCATAAGCCATTCCACGTTAGACCGAACCTCCTCAACCCATTCGGCGCTC